>NZ_JAUBTK010000042.1:0-64578 GCF_036702455.1 Microcoleus sp. D2_18a_D3 | reverse complement strand
CGTCATTGGATTTCTCACCGGATGGTCCTGGATTTTACAGGCTTTATCTCTATCACATCTTTAAAAAAATGGTATAATGGTAAATTTTTCTGTAGCGACAACTTTTCATGTTATCAATCAATTTCAACAAAATTAAGGAGCTGGAAGTCTCGCTTCTAGCTCCTTTTCCTAATACTTGTAGTCCCAAATTTTAGACAGTTAACGGTTGCACCAATTCCTTAACTGGTGCTTCACTGTCACCTGGCTGCTGCACCCGAATTAGCCACCCTTCGGCTTTAGAGTAGTTATCTTTTTGCAACTGTTTGATGGCTTGTTTGAAGTTCAACTGCACGCCCCAAACATCGCTCGTGAAGCGCTTTTCTTGCTTCATCTTGTCAAAGAAACCGACGGCTTCGGGGTGAGATAAACCGCCTTCGGTTTTGGCAATAGAGAGCATCACTTCAAACACATCATCCGCCATCTTCGCATCCCCACAAACGTAGTAATGGCACTTGGGATGACTTAGCTGTTTCCAGACATCCTGGGATTTCTGCTGCATCAGGTTTTGCACATAAAGCTTTTGGTCGTCAAGACGGGAGAATGCTACTTCTAAACCAGAAAGGACGCCTTGATGCTGCCACGTCTGCATCTGCTCCTGATAGAGGAAGTCATTGTGATTGCGACAGCCAAAGTATAGGGTAGCATCGCCCAAGGGTTGTCCTTGCTGCAACAAAGCGTCCCGATACTGGAGGAAAGCAATTAGTGGAGAGACTCCCGTACCGGGCCCTACCATCAGCATCGGTGCATCGAGTTCGCTAGGCGGACGGAAGCTAGAAGTGCGGACACCGATGCGAACCTTCGCGCCCGGTTCCAGTCCAGCTAGGTAGTTTGAACAGAGTCCTTGACGGGCTTTGCCTGCGTCCGTTTTGATTTGTAGCACCCCAACGGTGATTTGTAGGTGCTGAGGGTGAAGCAGGGGAGAGGAGGAAATCGAATAGAGGCGAGGCTTTTGCTTTGGTAGCAACTCCAGTAAAGCCGCGAGGGTAATCTCTGCCGAGGGAAACTCATCGAACAGATCGACAACACTCATAAAGTTATCCGCGATCGTTTTCTTGAGCAAAACGCTGTCGGGATTGTCGTCTGCTTGTCGGAGAATCTCCAGCCAGGTTTCTAGGCGATGTTTCTCCTGGGGATTTTGGGCTACGGAGTACAGGTAGGCAAGCAGTTCGTTGAACGGTTCCCGCAAAGCTAGATCGAGTTCTTCGGAGAGAACCTGACCTACGGTTGTTGGGACGGCAATGGGGGGTTTGTCCTCTATCTGAGTGCCATCTGGTGTTACGTAACCAGCCGTGAAATAGGTGTTGGGCGCGACTGAAAGGCGATCGCACAACCGTTGTACTAATTCCGGTGGATTGCAAGGATAAACGGCAACGTGATCGCCCGTCTCGTATTGCAAATCGCGATCGGAAATATCAAATACTATATAACGAGTAGAACGACTGCCAGGAATCACTTCTAAGAGCAGTTCTCGATTTGCAACGACAGGAACTTCGATACCTCTATCGCCACTCACTGCCACAGGTGCAACATTTGCCGCTTCTGTCTCACTCAAGAACGTCACGTTCAGCTTCGGTGCGGCTGAGGTTGTGGCATCGGCGGCGGTGACATCCTCACCTAACACGCGGGAGACGAGTCCTAACCACTGTTTGAAGGTGTCGGCTTGTCCCTTAATTTCATCCCCTTTGTGCAGCGGCACAATGCGGTTAGCCCCTAGCTTCGCGAGTGCCTTATCTACCGAAATTCCGGCGGCACAGAAGTGTTCGTAAACGGTGCTGCCAATTCCTAGTACAGAATAGCTCAACCCCTCAAGCGAACCCGTCGGCTGTTTCTTCAACCACTGGAGGAATTTCTTGCCGTTTCCGGGCATTTCGCCATTGGCAAAGGTGGACGTAACGATAAGGAGGAGCTTTTCAGAGGCAAGGGTATCGGCGTTGCATTCATCCAGTGCCATCACTTTCGCTTTGTAACGCTGGAGTTGGCGGGCAGCTTTCCGCGCAAAGCCCTCGGCAGTACCAGTCTCGGAAGCGTAGAGAATCAGGATGCGGTCTTGCTTATTGTCGCCCTCATCGGTAGTGGTGAGGAATTTTTCCAGGTCAATGCCGTCTTCGACTGCCCAGCGGTCGGCAGCATGGTGATAGGCAGGGTCTAGGTAAAAGTCGCGCATCTGGTGATGCCAGACCGGGCAGGTACTCCCTCCGGCGGGTGGTACAATCCAACCCGCATCTCCCGGACACTCGCGTCCCGCTTTCTTTTCGCGCAAGTCGTGGGCAAGGAACTGTTTAGAGGCAGTCTGGTGATCCACCATCGAAACTTTGGCTTTCTGGAACGAGTATAAGATAGCGATGTTGAGTTCCAGCGCCACGCGATCGCGCCACAAGGTTTGCTCAGAACTGGTATCCAGCTTGAGAATTCTGGCGATGTCCTCCGTCTTGTCGTAGCGCCAATCTTCCAAGAAATCCCGCATAATCTCAGTACCCATGTACCAGCCATTGAAGGGGAGGCAGCCGTAGGTAACGCCGCCAATGTCCATGCGGAAGTTGCTGATGGCTGGGATGGCGTACCACCGAAAGCCGAGCGACTTGAACTCTGGAATCGTGGGATGCTCAATTTCCACTTCCAGTACATCATCATCATTAAACTTATAGAGCTTTGGCTCCATTCCGGCAGCTTCGATCACCAAAGGCAGGATATCGTAGGGCGTGCGTGGTTCCGGTGGTTGCCAGCCTAGCTTCATAATCGCTTTGGTCAGATCAAAGTTGGCGCGATCGCCTATAAAACTCCCGTCCGGTTGCTCATAAGCAGCATAGCGAATTAGTTGGGAATTCCAGATGCGCGGTCCCCAGCGTTCCTTCGGCTGTTTGGGACGGAAGACGGTCATCGTAATTTGAATATTGCCGCCGTTGGTGGCAGCTCGCAGGTGTTCTTCTAACTCGCGAAACATCTCGTCGGGGTCGGTGACATGGCGGCGATCGCGCACTACCATATTATTCCACTGAATTCGAGCAATACACTTGGAAGCATTGCGCCACGACAACTGCGCCCCATACGCTAATTCTTCATAGGTGTGAGTGTAAGTGCCGGTCGCATTCACTTCCTCCTGAATTTCTACCCAACGCCGCGCCCGATCCTCCGGTTCCCATTCCTGCTCGGTTGCAATCTGATCCAAATATTGCTTTGCTTTTTTGAGCAATCGCTCCTCATTTAGCATGGGCAGCTTGATGATATTCGTAACGCGATCGAACAACGTCTGCCACGCTTGGCGTAACTCTGGCGAAAAGTCCGGCACATATTTCTCAAACAGCATAAACATGGTATCGGAAATAGCCGGATAGGCACAGGATGGCACTCCGGCGCTGCTATGTACCTGTCCTAAAAAGCGTAATTCCCGCATCATGTCATCGCTACTCTCACTTCTGAGGCAGCGCATGAGAAATTCTAGCGACTGGAACAGGTGAATAGACAGATAATCCATGTCGCTCCGTCCGAAAATCGGCAATACAAAAGGATACTTCTCAAACATGGTTTGATAAAACACTATCCCCATTTCCCGTTTGTTCTGAGCGAACACATCCCAGGAGTCTGCCATCCGTTGCAACAGTTGGGGAGACAGAGCTTCCTCATAGCGACGCATTGCTGCCACCATTGGCACAATCACATGGCTGTTGAAAAAGCGGTAAACAGCAGATTGGGTTCCTTGTGCTAGATTTTCGCGATCGTACTCTTCTAGATACGGAATCGACGGCAGCATCCACATCCACACCTGCCGCGCCTTCAACCAGTGATGAGGACGCATCCCCACATCGGCAAACAGCGCTCCGTAATCCTCAAGCGAATCGAAGCTATCCCCTTTTTCTGGAGGCACACCCATTAAGGGTTCGGTAACGATGTTCTGGGTATAAGGCTGAAGCTGATGTACGCAACAGTCAAAGAATTCATAGAAGTAGTCGTTGATGCTGTCGAGTGCTTCCCCGAAAATGTACTCTAGTTCTGGCTCCTCCAGCAAGAGGCGCTTCATGAACTTTTCCATTTGCAATTCTTTCCACGCCCGCAGCTTGTTCCACACATCTTTGACAATGACTTCCTCTTGCGGTGTGAGGGAAACTGCTTCGGGCATCTCGAATTCAGTTTTGCCGTTGCTCTGAGTTCCTGCCGTGTGGAGGCGACGATTTTCGTTCTGTCCCAACAGCGTCAGTGTGCTGCTACTTCCCTCACTGGTACTTTGGGTGAGGCGAGTTTTCAGCTTCAACTGAGGTGCGAGATTCCAGTTCGCGATCGGAAATTCTAACTCGGCGCTGCTTTCACCATTGAGGCAATCCTGTGTTGCCAATGTCACGGTTGCCGCATCTTGCCAAGGCTGAGTGATGTCCCCTTCCCGGTAGCATAGGGTAATTGCGATCGTGCAGTCTCCCTGGTTTTTCAAATCCAATAACCAGCTTGGTTGCTTGCGGCTAAAGGAATCCTTTTGCAACAAAGGTTGTCCCTCATCCGAGAGCATCTGCACGCGGCACTTGTACTTGTAGTTGTCGGAAGCGGGGAAATCGGTCGCCGAGACTTCGGTCAAGTGGATAATTCGTTGATTGTCGTACATACTACTAGGGTGAAGAATTATGTAAGGAGAACAAGCTGGCTACCCATGCAGCAAAAGCTTAAAATATATATGTTAAGTATGAATAATAGGCAGCGTTCGCTCGTCCTAATCTTCATACTACTAAAAAAATAATCAATGGGGCGATCTGCACCATTGAACTTTTATTTGCAAGTGTAACATAGCGCTTCTCAATTGAGTGCAATAGAGTAAGCCCAATTAAATATTACCTGGTTTTAGCCAGCCAAAAACTTCGCCTAAAGTCAACTGCATTTCCGGCATAAATTTGGGCATCGGAAGTATATCTGTTGGTTCTTGCAAGGAAATAGGCTGCTGCCTTGCGGGATAGGCTAAAATGTTTTTTTCATCGGGATCGAGCAACCAACCCATCTGACAACCGGCATTCAAACAGTGCAAAATATTGTTTGTGACTTTGGTTTGGCTTTGGGCTGGGGACAATATTTCTATTGTCCAGTCTGGGTGAGCATTAAATGTATTGGCAATTTCGCCGTCAGCGTCTAGCGGAATGCGATTCCAAACAAAAATCGCGACATCGGGGACAATAGAACGTCCGCCAAAGGTGCAGCGAAGTTCTGGTAGGGCTAGGGCAATTTGCGGTTTCTCTGCGATGTCGTTGGTGACTGTTACGAGTCTGCCTTGTAGTTTGCTGTGTTTTCCTTGTGGCATAGGTTTTTGGACGATCGCACCTTTGATGTATTCGCTAGCGGGTTTGGTTTCTGGGAGTTGCAAAAACTCGTCCAGGCTGATAGTTTTTTGAGGTGCTTGTACCATATAGCGATCGCCCGTTTGAAGTGTGTTGGGGTAACAGTTCCAGTATATTTGAAGTTTCGTCACTTTTGGTGCAATAATCGAACTCAAAAGACTCTAAACTGTAGCTAGCCCGATCGACTGTTTCCACGATAAGCAGTCGATCACATTCATTGAGGCAGAATTTGGCACGGCTCGCGTCAGTCGCATCTATAAACTGCGATTCCTAGCATTCTTTCCTCTAACTACTGACTAATGACTCATAACTTCTTCCTATGTCAAAAAAAATAATTAAAGCAATTAAATCGACTGGTATTTTAGGGGCGATCGCCTCTTTGACTGTTTTGTTATTCGGCGGTTGGAGTGGCACCGTGATCGGCTGGCTGATGGGTACGGCGGCGGGCTTTATTAGCTGTCGGGAGCAGAAGGTTTACAGCCCGAAAATGGGTGCGACTATCGGCAGTTTAGCGGGATTAGGATTGGGAGTTTGGCTATTAATTGCAAGTGTGGTAGAAGGGGTTTTGATTAGACCTTTTTCTGGGCAATCGGCTGTGGCTTTGCCGACGACGCTGCTGTACGGAATTTGCAGTTTGACGATCGCAATTTTGACAGCTACGTTAATGGGTGCTTTGCAGGGTTTGCAGGGAGAACGCCAGCGGCTGGCAACTCTAGTGACATTAGCTTTTATTCTAATTCTGTTTCCGTTTATCGACATTCAGGCTCAGACTGGCTGGATTGCTACTGTAGTACAGATTCAAATCTTTATTATGCTGGCGCTGGGTTTGAATATTACGGTGGGTTTTGCGGGTTTGTTGGATTTGGGATATGCGGCGTTTTTTGCGATCGGCGCTTACACGACGGCTTTGCTATCTTCTGGGCAGTTAAATATTACTTGGAATTTTTGGGTGGTATTGCCGATCGCCGCCGGTGTAGCTGCGATCGCGGGTGTAATCCTGGGTATTCCGACACTTCGGCTCAAGGGCGACTATTTGGCGATTGTTACCCTCGGTTTTGGCGAAATTATCCCGGTTGTGTTTAGGAATTTAACGGCGATTCGGATTGACGAACCAGTCTCGAAGATTGTTGCTTCCCTGTTGGGGAAACCAGAGTTGGTGCTGTGTCTGGTTGGGTGCGATCGACCTTTTAACCTCACCGGTGGCGAAGCGGGCATAAACCCGATCGGGCGTCCATCTCTCCCCATTGTCGGCACTTTCAGCACCGGCAACTACTTTCCCTGGTACTACCTAATTTTGCTGCTAGTTGTCTTCGCTTACTTCATGATTTCGCGGCTGCGAGATTCCCGCTTGGGGAGGGCGTGGAATGCCATGCGCGAAGATGAATTAGCGGCTAGTGCGATGGGCATTAACCTCGTCAAAACCAAACTTTCGGCTTTTGCGATGGGAGCGACGTTTTCGGGCTTTGCAGGCGCGTTTTACGCCGCCTATATCAGCGCGATTTTTCCCAGCGTTTTCGATTTCTCGGTGTCGGTAATCATCCTGTGTATGGTGATTTTAGGCGGTTTGGGCAACATGACCGGGGTGATTTTGGGCGCTATCATTATCATGTCTGCCGATCGGCTTTATCTGCCACAATTAGCGCAAGTCCTGAAGGGTTTTCTGAATACTTTTGTACTCCCCAGGATTGCAATTCCCCAGTTGCGAGACTTTCTGGCAACCAGTTTAGACCCGATTCAAATGCGCTTATTTCTATTCGGTCTAACTCTTGTTGTCATGATGCTCGTGCGGCCGGAGGGGCTGATTCCTGATAAGATACACCAAGCTGAACTGCATTCGGATGCTGAAGCGAGCAATGAGTCTTTAGCCGATGCGAGAAGTCAATAAGTAGGTAAGGGCAAAAACCATAGTATTTTGTAGGCAGGTTTAGCTAAGAATCTAGGATGCAAGGGAGTTTAGGGGTATAAACACCCCCGTCCCCATCTAACGTTTATTTGTAACCAACTACTTAGTAAGGGTGAAAGATTAGCCATGAAGAATGTAACTGGTACTGCTTTTATCGTTGCGGAATTTAGAGCCGAAGAGAATGAAGAGGCAATTCCTCTCTACACTGATCATGTAGTAAAAATTTGGCTCAATGAGGAAACAAAAGAAATAGCTGCAAAAATAGCTCAAAACTCTCCTGCGGCTAAAGAAATGGTTAAGTTGCGGACTAAATATTTTGATGATGTTTTGTCAAATCACATTTTAGGAGGTTGCAAACAAGTAGTTATTTTAGGTTCGGGTTTGGATACTCGCGCTGCTAGGATTAATGGAGAAGGAGTGATTTATTTTGAAATAGACGACCCCGCGACTCTTCAATTAAAAGAAGAAACTCTCAAAGCTAACAAAGTTACTGCTAATGTTCGCTACCTTCCCGGCGATTACGTAAAAGACGGTTTAATCTCCTTGCTGAAACAGAGTGAATTTGATTTCGAGCGACCGACATATTTTTTGTGGGAAGGCAACACCACCTTGCTTGACAAAAAAGAGGTAATATTTGTATTAGAAAAAATTCGCGACAATGTTCATAATTTCCGATTGTCCTTTGATTATATGTCGGAAAAGGTGATTTTGAGAACGACGGGCTACCAAGATATCAATGATTATATAGATAAATACGAAAGTATGTATGCACCGTGGATTACTGGGTTTGAAAACATTGCAACTTTGGCTGACGAACTCCATCTCAAAGTTATTGAAAACTTTGCGACGGCCGATTTACAGGCACAATATCGCCCTCGCCGTTCGCTAGAATCTAATCTTTTTAAGTTTTATTTTGTTTGTACGTTAGAGAATATGTCCTAAAATATTCCCAATTGATTCCCCTGCGTGAAACCTCGCGAGTATCTCGCTCGCACTACTATAAAATATTAGGAAACACAACCCCAATGTCATTATTAGAAGCACAACAACTTACAATGCGATTCGGCGGTTTGACTGCGGTCAACCAGGTGAGTTTAACCTTGGAAAAAGGATCGATCGCCAGTTTGATCGGCCCCAACGGTGCGGGGAAAACTACTTTTTTTAATATGCTGACGGGTATCTACAAACCGAGTGGGGGACAGTTGGTACTTGAAAATAAAAATATCACGGGTTTACCGCCGGATCGCCTGACAACTTTCGGCATTGCTAGAACTTTTCAAAATATCCGCTTGTTTAACAACATGACTGTGCTGGATAATGTTTTAGTAGGTAGACACTGCCGATTAAAAACAGGTTTGTTGGGTGCAATTCTCCGCCCTCCGGCTGTGATTTTGGAGGAACGGGAAGCTAAGAAAAAAGCCTGGAGTATGCTGGATTTTGTCGGTTTAGGTGCTTCTAAAGCGTCGGAGTTGGCAAAAAACCTTTCCTACGGCGACCAGCGCAGATTGGAAATTGCCAGGGCTTTGGCTTCCGATCCGAAAGTGCTGCTTTTAGACGAACCGACGGCGGGGATGAACCCGAACGAAACGGCTGATTTAACTCGCTTTATTTACCGGATTCGCGATGAATTGAATTTGAGTATTTTGCTGATTGAACATGATATGAAGGTGGTGATGGGAATTAGCGATCGCGTGAGTGTAATGGAGTACGGTACTAAAATTGCTGAGGGAACTCCGGCAGAAGTTCGCTCAGATCCTCGCGTAATTGAGGCATATTTGGGAAAAGAAGAAGATGCACATGGTTAATGGGTAAATATCTCCATATTTTGATTAAAATTTAGGTAAAGATAGCCCACAAAGAGCAATTATGTTGGAAATTAAAGACATCCACACCTACTACGGAAATATACACGCCCTCAAAGGAGTATCGCTAACAGTCTCGCAGGGAGAAGTTGTGACATTAATCGGCAGCAACGGGGCGGGGAAAACTACAACTCTCCGGACAATTCAAGGACTGCTGCGCCCGCGCCAAGGCACTGTATTATTTGAGGGAAAGCCTTTAGAAGCACTATCTACAGAGGCGATCGTCCGTTTGGGGATTTCTCAAAGTCCCGAAGGGCGGCTAATTTTTCCGCGAATGACGGTGCAAGAAAACCTAGAAATGGGTGCTTATCTCCGCAACGATACTCTCGGTATCAAGTCGGATATGGAAAAAGCATTAAATTTATTTCCTCGTTTGCGAGAAAGAATTAGTCAAAAAGGGGGAACTCTCAGCGGTGGCGAACAGCAAATGTTGGCGATCGCCCGGGCTTTGATGTCGCGCCCCCGCTTGTTATTATTGGACGAGCCGAGTATGGGATTGGCACCGATGTTAGTCAGTCAAATTTTTGCGATCGTCCGCGATATTAATGCTGAAGGAACAACTATTTTACTGGTGGAACAAAACGCCCGCATGGCTTTAAGTGTAGCCCACCGCGGCTATGTTATCCAAACCGGTCAGGTTGTAGTCGCTGGTAGTGCTAGCGATTTGCAGTCAAATGAAACTGTTCGCAAAGCATATTTAGGTGAAAGTTAAATAGGGGCATTGGGCATTGGGCAAACAGGGCATTGGACATTGGTTATTGAAACTGACAACTAACAGCCAAAAACCAACAAATAACAAATAATATCGTTTCCGGTTGCATCGCTATTGTTCAAACAGTCAACAGTCAACAGTCAACAGTCAACAATTCCGGAAGAGTGCAACCGGAATTGATATAACAAATTACCCTATTTGCGATCGCAACTTCCCCGTTTCCAATTCCGTCTCAAAAGCCGCCCGCACCTTTTCCCACTCCGCTTGGGCTTCCAACAGGCGATCGCGCGCCGCACTCACATCAAAAACCTGTTCCCCTCCAGACTCAACCGCCGCGCGACCCATATACTCCAACTCCTTGCAAACAGCAGAAAAAGACACGGCTCCTAAATTGGCGCTGCTCGACTTCAGCGTGTGAGAAGCCAGCTTCAAACTATCAGCATCGCCGAGAAAAATAGCCTCCTTAATAGTTTCTAAATGTTGCGGTGCGTCTAGCAAATATATCTTAATCAGCTCCCCCAAAAAATCCGGGTCTTCATCATCGTCTAGCTCGCGGAGATTTTGCAAAATGTGAAAATCAATCGGCGAATCGGCTCCCGGTTGAACGCTCGAATATCCAGCAGTATCACTGTCAATGTCATCAGAAATATCTTGATTGTTTTGCTCAGTAACCACCTCCAATTCATCCCGAATCAGAGGTGAGCACTTGCTCAAGGCGATCGCCAACTCTTCCCGGCGTACCGGCTTAGTAATATAATCGTCCATACCTGCTTCCAGACACTTTTCGCGATCGCCCTGCATCGCATTAGCAGTCATCGCAATAATTCTCGGCTTCTTGTTAGCAGGCCATTCCTGACAAATGCGGCGCGTCGCTTCCAACCCGTCCATGTTCGGCATCTGCACATCCATCAGCACAACATCGTAAGATTGCCGCTTCAGCGCCTCCAAAACCTCCAACCCATTAGCCGCAATATCAGCGCGATATCCTATCCTGTCGAGTAAATGCGTAGCGACTTTTTGATTCACCACATTGTCCTCAGCCAGCAAAATCCGAATCTGACTAGAATTAGCTGCATCCTGTCCGGGAGAATTGGTCCCAACCTGCCTCAAAACAGCAGGCGTCCGCTGCACGCGGTGCTGTTCTTGAGAATTTTCAAAATACTTCAATCCCGAAGTCAAAGTCACCACATGTGAAACTTCTCCCCTGCCGCTTCTGCCAGTAACATATCCAAAAACTTGCAGCAACACATTATAAAACTGGGACTGTTTTAAAGGCTTAGTTAAAAAAGCAGAAAAATGTACTTCTGTAGTTTCAAGTTTTTTCCAAACTTCGGCCTTACTTAAATAAGTAAACAGCACCAAAGGTAGTGCTATTTTGCGAGAGTTTTTAACGATGACATTCGGATTTTGCTCGTCGCCGCCAGAGAAATTGCTCAGCTCAAATTTCCGAATCTCCACAGCCAAAGCCACACCGTCCATATCTGGTAGATTCATCGCCAAAATAGCTAAATCGAGCGGCGAGTTTCCTTTGATGATTTCCAAAGCCTCAGCACCCGAAGTTACAGCCACGGGTATCATTCCCCAAGACTCTGCCTGACGGATCAAAACTTGCCGATTAATGGCATGATGCTCAACAATTAACAAGCGCTTACCAGCGGCGAATTCGGGCCTTTTTTCCTCAGCCCGGATGTCATTCGCTTCAGCAGTCACCGTGAAATAAAAAATCGAACCCGAACCCGATATCGACGGCGGAGTAAATTCTGCTGGCGACCTTCCAGCGATACTTTGTCCGGTGGCAGAAACTCCCGGTTGAGACTTAGAACTTCGCGGATCAACCTGGCTGACAACCCACATTGTACCGCCCATCATATCGCTCAAACGCTGGCTGATAGCCAGTCCCAAACCCGTCCCGCCGTAATGTCGCGTTGTCGAAGCATCCACCTGCGAAAAAGCTTTAAACAGGCGATCCATCCGGTCTGGCGGAATGCCAATTCCCGTATCTTGGACAGCAAATTGAATCTCGTATTGTCTGCTACGTGCCAACTCTCCCTGGTTAATTACTAGCGCTTGTGGCTCTATAATATTAATTTTTTCCGGCGAAGCATTAGCAGCTACCTGTTCAATTTGCCTAGCCGTACAGCACACCACAATTTCTCCCGATTCTGTAAACTTAACTGCATTCCCCAGCAGATTTACCAAAATTTGGCGCAGCCTCGTGACATCTCCTAAAATGTTTTTCGGAACAGAATCATCAATAAAGTAAGCCAGCTCTAAACCTTTTTCTGAGGCTCTCGGAGCCAGTAATTCCAAAGATTCTTCTATACAGTTTTGCAGCTCGAAGGGACTGCGTTCCAAATCCAATTTTCCCGATTCAATCTTGGAAAAGTCGAGAATATCGTTAATAATAGTCAGCAAAGCATCGCCGCTGGTACGAATTGTCTCCACAAAATCCCGCTGTTCAGGAGTTAGTTCCATATCCAGCAGCAAGCCCGTCATCCCGATGACCGCATTCATCGGAGTGCGGATTTCGTGACTCATAGTCGCTAAAAATTCGCTCTTAGCTCTGTTAGCAACTTCCGCCGCTTGTCGCGCTTGCTCCAAAGCTTCATTTTGCTCGGCTAACTGTCGCTGTCGCTGAACTTCGGTTTCTAAAAGTTGTGCTTGAGCTAAGGTAATTCCGACTTGCGCGGCAACATCTTCTAATAGTTCAATTTCGTCTGGAGTCCACTGGCGAGTTGCATCGCACTGGTGCAAAGTAATAATTCCATTCGGTTCTCCTTGATAGGAAGTGCGAACCGCCAACATAGATTTTAATCCGATGCGGCGGCACATCGGCCCCGAAGATTCCAGCAAAGGATCGGCAAACACATCGGGAGATGCCAGGGCTATATCTTCAGCGAGGAGTTTTTCTGTGTAGGGGTTATAAGTGACAGAAAGTTCTAAATCTAAAGCCGATGCGTGACCGGGTTCTAAGTATTCGGCGACGCAAGGAAGGTGGGGATAAGGTTCGGAAAGATAGGTGTGAATTGTACAGCGATTGACACCAAATACGCGGCCGATTTGGGTGGCGGTAGTTTGAAAAATTTCTTGAGTGTCTAAGGTCGATCGCACTTTTTGAGTAATTTGTTTGAGTAGTAAAACGCGCTGGTACTGACGTTGCAAAGTTCGCTCTCGCTCTTCGCGGGCAATTTCTGCGCCGATGTAATTGCCCATCAACTTTAAAATTTCAAAATTCAGCGGTTTAAAAGGAGATTTAGTGGTGCGGGAAGTAAAGCTCAAAGTACCATAAACTCGCCCTTGCACTATTACCCTCGTCCCCACAAAAGCCTCCAACTTGCGGACGCTGTAGGCGGGGTGGTTGCGCCACTGAGTAGTGCCGGCTGATTCGACAGAAATAGGTTCGCTCGATCGCAAAACCTCTCGCTCAAAGGTTCTGCTCAAAGCAAAACCGTCTCCTTTAGCAAATCCAAAGGGAAAATCTTCCGGTACATAAGCCGCAATCACTTCGTAGCGATCGCCCAAAACCCTGCCCAACAGCCCGATATCCATCCCAAACTGACTACAGCCCATTGCCAGCAACCGGAGCGTTCGATCGTCAAAAGAGCCTTCCGAGCTCACCATTACCTCGTAGAGCGATCGAATTGCCCGCTCACTTTCCCGCAGTTCCTCAACTCCTTCGAGGCGGTTGCAGACATCGTGCAAAGTCCCGAAAATTCCCGCTATTTCGCCTTGGGAATTCCGGCGGACTTGGGCAAATAGTTCCACGGAAACAAAGCCGGAATTACTGTGAATTCCCAAGGAGTTTTTCTCCGAAACAGACTTAGACTTAAATCGCACTTCTCGCCGTTCAAATTCCGACTTCCCGGACAGCAAAGACTCCAATAAATTTGCACATTGCTCGCGCTCATCTGGATGCACCCACTCTAAAAAATTAGTTTGCAAACTTTCGGAAACCGCATAATTCGTAATTTCCGTCCAAGCGCGGTTGAGAAATTTCCAAACCCCCGCCGCATCTATGTGGAAAATTACTGTTGCTTTCAAAGAGTCAAATAGATGGAATTGTTCTCGATCGTGCTCGCGGTTTTTGACTTCAAACTGCTTGTTTGGAGTAATATCTGTATGAGTTCCTACTACCCGCAGCGGTTTGCCGGTAGCGCTGCGTAAAACTTGACCCCGGTTCAGCACCCACACAGTGCTGCCGTCTTTACAGTACATCCGATATTCTGCTGCAAAATCCGGTGTCTTTTGGGCGAAGTGTTCTTCTAAAGCTGCCTTTACCGAGTCAATATCATCTCGGTGGATGCGACTCCACCATTCGGATCGGCGATTCGAGATTTCCCCTTCTTGGTAGCCCAGCATTTCTTGCCACCGCGCCGAATAAAAAAACTCATCTGTTTCGAGATTCCAGTCCCAAATCCCCTGATTGTTGACGGCAGGGGGGAGATTTGGCGGCTCTACGAAACTGTGGTGAGAAATTTCAGCCATCTCGTGGCTATTTGCTGCTGTCCGCTGTATTTCTGCTGAGAGTTTTTTGTATTGAGCGTGGCTAGATTCTAGCTGGCGCTGCAAAGCGATTAAGCCAGAATGCAGAGATTTTGAATCCAGCGCTTGTAAAAGGATAGTTTTAGGATTGATAATCCCGATCGGGTGATTTGTTTCGTTGATGACTAATAAAGGCAACTGGCAGTAGTGTTTTTGCAGCAGCGCAACGGCTGCTTCGAGGCTAGAGTGCGATCGCACCAGCGGCGGCGAACTGCTGCAAATTGCTCCCGCTCTAATTTTGTTAGAGTCTCTTCCCAGGGCCTGCAACTGCACGATATCCCGCGAACTTACCACCCCAACCAGTTTGTGAATGTTGGGATTTGTAAATTTGGAATTGTGAGCCGCACCAGTCGATTGTTGATCGGGGGTTTCAGTGATTAATACATAACTAACATTGTGTCTAAACATCAGTTGCGCCAAATAGCGAACCGAAGAATTAGAAGGAGCGTGAATTATTCGTGAAGCTGCTATTTGAGGGATTTGATAAAGTTTAATTAAACTTGCAGGTAGCTCTACTTTCTGATGCACAATTGGCAGCGGCGGAGGGAACGCGAAAGCCGCAGGTGGCGAAGGGCTGCTAGTTGCTTTTTGTGTCGATTCCCCAATTCCCTGCAACATTTGCACCAAGCTTTGAGAGCTAATTAAACCGACAAGTTCTTCAGCCTCGCTGACTACGGGCAAATGGCTTATCTGATTTTTCTCCAGCAGATTTGCTAAGGCAAAAAAGTCGGGAATTTCCGATTCTCGGGCTACCGTTACGGTTCGGATCATGATTTGCTCGATCGCAAATCCCCTCAAAGCAGCGCCGATCGAATTTAGCTGTACGATATCTCGCGTTGTAAAAATCCCCAGCACTGTCTGGCCGCCCGCATAGGGAGCTTTTGAGCCGTTGAGACGCAGCCCGTTGCCTCCTGCTTGTACCACACGCGGTATGCCGTTGTAGAAACCCGACTGTTCTCGCAATTGTGGGGAAGTCCCGTTCGTGGGATTTCCGAATTGAGAATTCCCGCGCGGTTCTACCACGAGGACGTAACTGGCTCCTGTGCTACTCATCAGCTCGATCGCCTTTTCTACGGGCGTCTCAGGGGTGACAGTGAGGGGATTGCGGTTGATGACCTGACTGAGGGAGGGAATAAACATCAGGGGGCATAAAAGTGATATTTGTTGGAAAAACCCGATCGCGAGCAGCAGGTTGATTGAGAGGCTTTACCCGCGAGATTTCCAAGCGCCCTCAAAGTTTCTGTACGATTAGACTCACCCATACTTCCAGCATCTTGGCATTTAAAATTAATTCCGTGCCATATCCTGATAATTGACGGCTTCTGACTTTCAGAACCAAGGCTATCTGCCAGAGGGCCCAGATGAAGGCGGGCGGGTAATTCCTCGCTTAGCCTAACTGCTGCGGGTTTACGAGCAAGAATTTCTGCGATTGTCTAGACTGCACCCTACTTTCTGCCCCTCAACGGAACTCTCGCTCGCATTCTGTTTGAGGCAAGATACCTGCACGCTACCAATTTACCAGCGACAGGAGGGGAATCACAACAGGACGACTTAGGTATGGCAACTGTGCAATTAGGGGTTCGAGGGTTCAAGGGTTCCAGGGTTCCAGGGCCAAACAGGCAGAAAATAAATAATTCTGAGCATAACTAATTCTATCTTATCCCAATTATGGCCCAGAGGATTTGAGCTTCAATTCTGGCGATCGAACTTGATGAGAATAGCGCTGTTCCCCGCCAGTGCAAAACTCGCATTGCCGCCCTTGAGCCTTAAGCTACCAACAACCTCATCCATTGTTTTAGAACTGAACTCCCGCACCGTGCCATTACCAGTTTTTATCAGCTCCGAAATATCAGCATTAACAGTGTAAGATGTTGCTCGGTCATTCACAACCAGCAAGTAAACATTCTTGCTAGCATCAATAGTTGCAACTGCCATTAAATCCGAACTGTTAGTGATAGGAAAAAAGGTAGCTTTCCCGCCCTGCAATGCCCTAATTCCCATCCGCAAAGCATAGTAGCCCGCGCGCCGTTTTCCCCCGTCCCCTAGCAAACCTTCCGCCCCTGCGGGCTTGCCCCAGTCGTACAAACAGAATATGTGACTGCCGTAAATATAATTATCCCCCGGTTGAGAACCTCGAATCAAATTCTTAATCAAATTTAAAGCTAAAGATAAATCGCCGTAGCTAATGTTGTAAGTTCCCCATTCTCCTACCCAAAGCTGCGAGTTAGCGCGGACAGTACCCTTCATCCAGCCGCGCACTTTGCGGGTGTAGTTAGAAATATCTGCATCGTAGTTGTGGACATTGACTGTATTGAAATAATTCGGTATTTCCTGCAAAGCACTAGCCGGCCAATTGCTGCCGCCTACGGTTTTCGGGCCGTGGATGCGGTAAGTGCGTTCGGGCAAATAAGTTTTATAAACAAAGTCGATCGCATCTTTTGCCACCTTAACCAATTCAAAATAGTCAGCCCTAGTCCCGCCCCAACCCTGATCGCGATTATCCGGTTCGTTGTGAATTTCCCAATCATCCACGCGGTAATCATTGCGAACATTTAGCCAATAAACCGTAGCAAAAACGTGTTCCCACCACTCATTCCAATCTTCTCCTGTGCGCGGGGGATTCAGTTGCAGCGCCCAACTCGGCCGCCAGCTATTATCAACATTCCGTATAGTCACAACCGGGCGAATATTTGCTTGTTTGAGACTATTAAAAATAGTTTTGCCATTGCCTTGCCAAACAGTACCGGGTTTTCCCGACCACCAATAATCGCTACCCTGGGGCGGATTAGTCATAATCTGATCCCAATGCGCCCAATTAATTATATTGGGATTTGTCTTAATTTCGTCAATAGACGGCCACCCGTATTTACCATCATCGTCTTCGGGTTCCCATCGGGACATCCCGCCGTAAATGCGGTACGTATTAATTCCCAAGTCTTGTAAATCTTTGAGGTCGAAATTGATATTGCCTTCGACTGCACCGATGTAGCGAGTGCTGACACCCGCAGCAGTACCGGAAATTTTAATTGTTTCGATGTTTTGAGCAAAAATTGTCGTTCCGCTGAACAACTCTAGGCTGAGGGCAATTAAAATGCCTAGAAACAAATTCAGAATTCTAGTTTTTGATAACACTTGATTATTAACTACTATAGTCATCCTAAATGATTCAGATAAATTTGTAAGGTAGTGCCTTTCTTTGCCTACGCCCTATCTATCGGGCAACAACGGGGGGATTGCCCCTACAATAATTATGCAAATGATTTAGGATTGCTATAATTTAGGTTATTTTCCGTCCGAGGTAAAGAGATCCATCGCTAATCTAACTCGACGGGCGATCGAGTTTGTTAGCTGTGGTAAGAAAAAAGCATTAACTATTATACCAATTTCAATAATTAATACATAAAGTAAAATAGCACGGGTAGCAGTAAAAAGTGAAGGTTCACCTCGAACAACCACAGTAAAATATTTGGGTATAACAATTAACCCTATAAATTGCGTGAAATATCTGGCGGGGTGACAACGCCGCCGGAAACCCAGCCAGGGCTCATATTTGATCGACTTGTGTTAAAAAAGATAGGTCAGAGCATTCCAAGGGACGATCGCCTTTTGTTCGCTGGTAACAAGAAAACATGGACGCCCAAGCTGTAGATAAAGTGAGTTTGGGCTTTATCTGGGCTGAAAATTTGTTTAAGTCCCGTTAGGAAAAAACGCTTTTATTAATTAATTAGACGATCGCCCTTTAATAAAAACAATAAACCCTCAGCAATTGCCGAGGGTTTATTTCCAAAATCATACAATTTTGCCCACAAAAAATATCTCGGTCTAAAGGTAGATGATATTTGGGACTAACTAAGGTTATTTTTTGTGAAATTCTCTACTTGTTTATAGCCCCAAAACAGGCGCCTCAAAAACGCAATAATTAGACCCCAAGCCCCAGTCGTCAAGCAACCTCAAACATCGATGAATTTCTCTAGAGTAAGTCTTAAAGGAGCATAAGAATGTTAGATATTGATGAAATGAGTTCCAAAGAAATACAAGAACTTTTACAGCAAGTAGGACACGGACACCTCGGCTGTGTATTTGAAGGGCATCCCTACGTTGTGCCAATGCACTATTATCTCCAAGATTCGGACATATACATTTTCACAACAGTCGGGATGAAAACTAAGTATATAGACAGCAATCCAGAAGTCTGCTTGCAAGTGGAAGAAGTCCGGGATTTCCAACACTGGCGCAGCGTTGTGGTGAACGGGCGAGCAGAACGCCTCACGGAACAGTCAGACATCGATCGCGCGATGCAATTGGTCAAAGAACACAACCCCACACTTTCACCAGCCATCAATCGCACCTGGATTGACTCGCTGGGACGTGCGGAGGTAATTGCAATCTACCGCATTCACCCCAGGGAAATGACCGGGCGCACGACGGAGGGAATCAGCAGTCGGTGAACGTCTCTGCTGGCATGGGAATAATAATTTTCTGAGTGAATCGCGATCGTCCTACTCGCCGGCTCAGTAGCATTCCGATCAAACTGGATATGAGATTAAATCAACTTACTTGCCAAAAAATCTCTGATGTACCGATTCACTAACTGCGGCTGTTCCTGCTGCACCCAGTGGCTGCAATTAGGAATATACTGAATCTGAAAATCCCGCACGTAATCTGCGGTTCCATAGGTTAACTCTTTGCCGAAGGCCGCATCATTTTCTCCCCAAATCATCAGCGTCGGAACTTGCAGCACACTCCAATTCTGGCGATCAAGAAATCCGCCAGCTAGATTGCGGTAATAATTGATAGTAGCAGTCAGAGCGCCCCGTTTGGCAGCCGCATCTTTGTAAGCTTCGATATCTGAGGGGCTAAAGGTGCTTTTGTCCACTGCCATACCTTCCAAAGTAGCAGAAATTGCCTGATAGTCGCCCAACTGAATTAACAACTCCGGCAAAACTGGCAACTGAAATAAAAAGATGTACCAACTTCTCAGCAATTGTTGAGGAGTGCGTAACCCTTCAGCCAACTTTGCCGGATGTGGTAGATTCATCACAATTAATTTATCGACCATTTGGGGATAAGCATAAGCAAAACTCCAGGCGATCGCACCTCCCCAGTCGTGACCAACTAAGACGCAACTTTCGTATCCCAAACCCTGAATAATGCCCTTGACATCTTGCACAAACTCTGCCATCACGTAAGCAGATTGATCGTGAGGTTTGTCGCTGTCGTTGTAACCCCTGAGATCCACAGCGACAACTTTATAATCTGATGCAAATTCTGGAATTTGATGCCGCCAAGAATACCAAAATTCAGGAAATCCGTGCAGCATCAGCATCAGCGGCCCCGAACCTTGAGTGACATTATGCAGTTTAATGCCGTTCGTAGCGATAAATTCGTGTTTCCAAGCAGCTTCTAGCACAGACATATTTAATGCTTTCTTTAGCTTTAGAAATATGGTAGCAGTTACTCTGTTTGAGAGGAACCAACTTTAGGCAGATATAGCAATTCTCCCAGCACTTGTAAACTCTTCATTTTCTCTTCCTTTGTGGAACCGGCGTCCCGCCGGGGGTTCTTCGCGAAAGGGCTGCGTAAAAAAAAGCCGTAGCACGGGCGAGGGTTCGACGCCATCGCCCGTTTCCCACAAAGATTGCTATCTCTGTCAAAATATTAGTATAATGTTGCTGGCATCCAGACAACTATTAAGCCAAAAATTACTCATTTTAGAGCGCGCGAAAATCCCGAAGCGCAAGAATTTGAGGTGTGGTGAGGGTGCAAGTTCAAGAATTAAGATCGGGCGAGTGTACTAGGAATTAAAGGAGTTAATACTATGTCGGGCGATCGCCTGCAAAACATTGTTAACCGCTTGACAGATCGTCTAAAGCGCGATGTATTAGTTGAAAAATCCCTCTACGACATTCGAGAAGTTTTGCAGAGCGATCGCGCCGTACTGTACTATTTTTACAGACAGTGGCAAGGTCGAGTGACTTACGAGATGTTGAGTGCGATCGAACTCTCAATCTTGGGTTCAACAGGGCCAGATGAATGTTTTAACCACGAATACGCTGCTTTGTACGAAGCCGGCAGGGTTAAAGCAATTGCAGATATTGAAGTAGAACGAATTAACCCATGCCACCGAGATTTTCTGCGTAGCCTGAAAGTTCGCGCCAATTTAGTCGTGCCAATTTTAACGAACAAAGGACTGTGGGGGCTGTTAATTGCTCATCAGTGCAGCGGGCCCCGCACTTGGTTGGAATCGGACATTGAATTCATGCAGCAACAAGCACAAAATATGGCGATGTCTCCGACAATTCAAGATAGTTAATCTTTCATCCAAAATCCCGCTTTGTGACAGTTGGGGTGAATTGTCTGTGCGATAAAAAATTACCTACCAACCAAAATATGGTGTTCTATTGTTAAGCGGGAGTTTGTACCGACTCCTAGGGCTGGATGATAATCTCAACCGGAATCCCTAACTCTTGATTCAGCTTCCGATGTCATAACGGATTGAGACAATCAGCCGTAAAATGCAGCGGCGAGAAATAACCTCGAATTCATCACCAGTGGTTTTTGCTCGTCCGCTGCCATAAACTGTTACCCCTAGCGCTTATGGTGACTGGCTTTCAGGCTTTTTAATTAGCCTTATACAAGCGTGTATCGTTGCCAGATAGTAATAGAACATCCAATTATACCAAATGGCTTTGTCATAATCCTGCTTTTGAGTGTCCTTGTGGTGTCGTATTGAATAGTTATTAGCTAGGTTAAATAAATCGTCCTCGTCTTTGCTTGATATTACTTCCTTAATTTTAGGACGCAGCCACTCAAGAACATCAACTAAGTCTCGAATTGCATCATGCTTTCCATCTAGAGATGAGCGAGAACGTCTAAATTTAAGAATTGCTGATTCAACTCGCTGCTCAACATTTTCAGGATCGTAGAGAGGCAAGTTTGCAAGAACTAAGTCCTCCAATCCTTGCTCTGGAGATTCTAGAATTTCACCCTTTTCGGAGAGTTCATATCCCTCTCTATAGTCACACAAGAGCTGATTAATCCTATCTCTAAATTCTTGCTTACCAGTCTCCCTATCGAAGGTGTCATAAGAATCTCCATGATTACTCCATTCATCGTATCGATAAATCGGCTCAGAAACACAATCGTAAAGAAACTCGATGACATCAAACAAGTCATCCTCTGAATAATTATTACATTTTTCCTCAATTGGCCATAAGCCAGATTTCCTGATGGCGAGAAACATTTGTGCTTCTATATCAGCACCTAGAGCACCAAAGTTTTGCTGAAAATAATCTTTATTTAGAAAATCAAGATATAAAGTTTTGAAAAGTTTAACGAACATGGGTAGCTCGTAGCGAATCGCCTCAGGATTTTTGCCAGTACGATGAGAATAGTATTTCTTCATGAACGATTATCCCAATTTTGTCAATATATCCGGTGGGGCGAAGGATTCGCACCTATATTATCTCGATTATATGACGTATTTTAATTGTAGTGTGCGTCAGGTGAGTTTCTTAAACGATTATTGAAGGTTTAAATATCTGACGCACCTTACTAATTAAACCAGCCTGCTCGCGGCGATCGCATATTACCAAGCAACCAGAATCCTGTCCCAATCGCTGCCGATATTCATCTAACTGTTCCACACTTTTGTCTCTAGCAAGAGTTGGCGGCAAGGAGTTTTCGGATGCTGGGGGAGCGAAACCCAAGAATGATATCTTGAGGAGACACGCCACGTTGAATCAGTTCTCGATCGATGTAGATTTCGGTACTGTTGTGTTGAATCCAGATTTGATTTTCGATGATATCGAGCTGCATGGCACAGCCATAGATGCGATATTCGTCGCGCCATTCGTTGTGCATAACGAGGTATCGATCGCGGGCCATATCGAATATTAGCTGAGCATTTGCGTCATTTTTAGAAAAGTCTTCGAGAAAGTCACAAACAATTTTGCGGTATTCGTTTAGTCTATCCATTGGTCGATCGCCTCGCGAGTTGGATTGTAAATAATTAGTCGAATTTCATAACGTTCGATGACAGTTTTTGCGGGTTCAAATCTGAGAAACATTTGGTAGGTATCGGTGGGCACTGCCAGATACAGCATACGTTCTGGTTCGCTAGAGACTTCGATGGCAATGCGATAGTTGAGGAATTGACCGAGGGCAGTGTGGAATTCAGAAATGGTCGAGCCACCTGCGAAACTTTTGACTTCTACAGCTATTTTACGTCCTTCTTTTTCAGCGGCGATCGCTTCTTCGGCTGCAAGATCGATGTAGACATCAGCAACACCATAACGTAACTGGTAGGGATCGTGGGTAATCTTCCAGCCATCTTTTTGTAGGGCGATTTTGACCGTGTTGTGGAAGAGATCCTTTGCCATTTCTAGATTCTACCCAAGGATTTATATCGGACACTATTAGTACATATTATACCAGAATGTTTCGCACCAATAACTGTAACCGATCGCCCCCTTAGAGTAGTATTAATTTCAGTTGTAAGGTGCGTCAGATATTGTAACTATCAATAATCGTTATAAAAGCTCACCTGACGCACCCTACAATTTAATTTTAGTATGCCAATTGCATAATAATTCCTGTTAGTATTAACTAACGGCTACAGCCTCCCCCAAAGGATGCTGCTGCAAAACCGCTTGCAAATACTTCCCAGTATAAGACCTCTGATTTGCCGCCACATCCTCCGGCGTCCCCGCCACAATAATCTCGCCGCCCTTATCTCCCCCTTCCGGGCCTAAATCGATCGCCCAATCGCAGCACCGAATCACATCTAAATTGTGTTCGATTACCAAAATTGAATTCCCCTTATCCACCAATCTTTGCAGCACATTTAACAAATGGTGAACATCATAAAATGACAAACCAGTCGTCGGTTCATCAATCAAATAAAGCGTCTTCCCAGTAGCGCGGCGCGACAGTTCCGTTGCCAATTTTACCCGCTGCGCTTCGCCCCCAGAAAGCGTCGGCGCCGGCTGTCCCAACTGAATGTAACCCAAACCAACATCAACCAAAGTTTGCAGTCTGGCGCCCGCCCTGGGAATATTTTTAAACATTTCCAAAGATTCCTCCACAGTCATGTTCAAAACATCAGAAATCGACTTGCCTTTGTACTTAACTTGCAGCGTTTCCCGGTTGTACCGTGCACCCTTGCAAACCTCACACTGCACGTAAACATCCGGCAGAAAATTCATCGAAATTACGTTCACGCCTTGGCCGCCGCAAGCTTCGCACCTTCCCCCTTTCACATTAAAAGAAAACTGCCCCGCTTTGTAACCTCTGGCCTTCGCTTCAATGCTTTCGGCAAACAAATCCCGAATCACATCAAAGACTCCCGTGTAAGTAGCGGGATTAGAACGCGGAGTGCGACCGATGGGAGATTGGTCAATTACAATTACCTTATCAATCACATCCTCTAAAGAACGTTCGCCTTTAGTTTTGAGGGCGTCCATATCGGGTGGTAAAGGCACTTTTTTGGTGATATAATGTTGCAGCGACGGGTACAGCAATTCATTGATTAAAGTTGATTTTCCCGAACCGGAAACGCCTGTCACACAGACCAGTTTTCCCAGGGGAATTTCTACATCAATATTTTTTAAATTGTTGCGCGTCGCATTTATGATTGAGAGAGCTTTGCCGTTGCCTTTTCTTCTTTCATTAGGCGTTTCAATTACTCGCTTTCCCGACAAATAAGCCCCGGTCAAAGATTCCTCGGCCGTCAGCAAGTCTGCTAAACTTCCTTGCGAGATAATTTTGCCGCCGTGAACGCCGGCGCCGGGCCCGATATCGACAATATGGTCGGCCGCTCGCATGGTTTCTTCATCGTGTTCTACGACAATCAAAGTATTGCCTAAATCCCGCAATTTTGTTAAGGTTTGCAGCAGGCGAAAATTGTCTCTTTGGTGCAAACCGATGCTCGGTTCGTCCAAAACGTAGAGTACGCCCGTCAAACCAGAACCGATTTGAGTCGCCAGCCGAATTCGCTGGGCTTCTCCGCCAGAAAGTGTCATTGCTGCGCGGTCTAAAGTCAGGTAATCTAACCCGACATCGAGCAAAAATTGCAGCCTTGCTTTGATTTCTCTCAGGGCTAAGTCGGATATTTGGAATTGCCGCTCGCTCAATCCCAAATTATTTACTCGTTCGCGACATTCGCGAATCGAAATACTCGTTAAATCCACAATTCCGTACTGTCCCAACCGCACCGAAAGCGCCTCTGTTTTCAAGCGCTTGCCGTGACAAACCTCGCAAGAGCGATCGACCCGATACTGTTCCAACTTCTGTTTGATCAAATCAGAACCAGTATCGTCGTACTGGCGCTGCAACATGGAAATTACGCCATTAAAATCTCTCCTCAAATCAGTGCTGGCGTCGCGCTTCTTATTTTCTGAGGTGCGCTTTTGCTCATTGCCGTACAAAATTACTCGCTGATGTTCGGGCCTTAATCGATACCAAGGAGTATCGATATCAAACCCGCAAGTATCAGCAATACTGCAAAGCAAAGAGAGATAATAAGAATTGTCTTTGTCTGACCAAGGCGCGATCGCACAATAAAGAGGCGCTTTCTCGTCGGGAACTACCAACTCCGGCGCAAAAGCCCGCAAACTCCCCAAACCGTGACAGTTTGGGCACGCGCCGTAGGGCGAATTAAACGAAAATAACCGAGGGGAAAGTTCTTCCATTACCGCGCCGTGTTCGGGACAAGCAAAGTTTTCGGAAAATACGATCGGCCCCTGTGGTTGGGAATTTTCTTCACTCGGTAACTCTTCAATAATCGCAATCCCCTCAGAATGGCGCAAACAAGTTGCCAGAGAATCAACTAAACGTTCTTCTAAACCGGGTTTTTTAATTAACCGATCGACAACTATCTCGATATTGTGCGTATGATTTTTATCTAATTCGATATTTTCCGAAAGTTCTAAAATTTCTCCGTTAACTTTGACGCGAATAAATCCTTCCGCAGCTAAACTCGACAATAATTTGCGGTGAGTGCCTTTTTTTCCGCGCACAACTGGTGCCAGAAGGTGAAAGCGAGTGCCGTCGGGAAGTGCCATGACTCGATCGCACATTTCATCAATTGTCTGCGGCGCAATGCAGCGATCGCAAATCGGACAGTGCGGTTCGCCGGCTCTGCCGTAGAGCAATCTGAGATAATCGTAAATTTCTGTAACAGTGCCAACAGTCGATCGCGGGTTGTGAGAAGTTGACTTTTGGTCGATCGAAATAGCCGGACTCAAGCCTTCAATCGCGTCCACATCCGGTTTGTCCAACTGTCCCAAAAACTGGCGCGCGTAAGCGCTGAGAGACTCCACGTAGCGGCGCTGCCCCTCGGCAAAAATTGTATCGAAAGCGAGGGAAGACTTACCAGAACCGGAGACACCAGTAAAAACGATCAGGCGATCGCGCGGCAGTTCCAGATCGATATTTTTCAGGTTGTGCTGTCTGGCACCGCGAACCCGAATCGTATTTTGGTTGTTAGAGTGAGAATTCGTCACATTATGCCCGTTGCGGGATGCACTTGGCTGGCTGTTTGAGGTTTCGGCGCGTTGGGACATGAGAGTAGTGCAAAACAGTGCTTAACCATCTTAGCGCTGCCGATCGAATAGCTGGCATCCAAACTCAAGAATATCAAAGAATTGTCAAATAAGTTTCCGTCGGCCCGTCGGGCAAAACCTTCAAACTTTGATGCTTCAAATCCACTTCAATTCCCAGCGCTTCCATCGGAATCACGCCTAAAAGTGGCGTTTTCCCCTCTGGCAATTCCAAACACTCAAAAGTCCCTTCGCGCCCGCACAGAGAAATCGAAGCATCCCGAAAAATCCTCGCCTCACTAATGCCCGTGGCTGTTTCCACAACTACTTGCTTGAGGATTTTCAAACCCAGTCTGGCGATGACATCTTTAGGCAAACACAAAGTTGTCGCGCCCGTATCCACCAAAACATTTTCTAGAGTAACAGACCTCACTTGCTCGATGGGAATCAGATTATCTTCTGCTTTCCCTTCATCCAGCCGATTCGTAATTACTAGGGTTGTGATAACTTTCCCCATTTGATTTTCAGTAGCTGCTTGCATAACTTTCATAATACAATAAATCACTGCTTTAATTTTAGCGCATATTTCCACATATTTGAAGGCGATGCACTCCCCATTCTGCACCGCCAACTAGACGAACATCTCTGACTAATTTTTCAAATTATTGCACGCCAATAAACTTATGAGTTTGCAAAGATAACCTATAACTAGGATTTTGTTTCAGCAATTCTAAGATAATGGGAATCGCTGAATCTTTCGAGTTCCATTCTGGTTGCAAAAAAACCGGAACATTCACATTCTTTGGCAAATACTTGTGATAAAAATCTACTTCTTCGCCAGTGCTAATCACTAACTTAATTTCATTTGCTCTAGTCCAAAAAAGCTCTTGCACCGGATATTTAGGATTGACGTGTTCCTTCGGAGAAAGAGTAATCCAAGCCAGTGGCGAAACATCCTGCCAGCAAGCACCCGAAGTTTCAATACTCACCTGCTTGTCAGCTTCTAACAAAGCTTCAACTAACTCAGGCAAATCGCGGTGAATGAAAGGTTCGCCGCCAGTAATTACCACTCTCGGAGACTGCAATTGAGAGAGCAATTGTGCGATCGACTGCGGTACAGACGGCAAACCTTTGCCCCCATTGGCATAACCGGTGTCACACCAAGGACACCGGACAGGGCAACCGGCCAATCTGATAAAATCAACTAAAGTCCCCGTCCAGTAACCTTCGCCTTGAACAGTACACTGAAAAGTTTCATGAATTGGTAATTTTAGTTGTAAATTAGACACCCGAAGTTACGCCTCAAATCAATTAATTACGTTGTTTAGATATAATATTCTTAAATTGTTATTTCTTCGCGGTTTGCAGCAAATAAAAACAGTCCTGAACCTATAAACGGGGTTTATGAAAAAAAATTATCTGTTTGATCCCAGAAGCTTGACTCAGAAATCGGGTTTCTTCATAGCTTTTGTATGAGTCCTTAGAAATCCACCACAAACCGCAAATAACTCTTTAATTATCCTGTTCAGGTTCCATCATGGTAGCCCAACGGCGTTTCAATGCCAAAGTCAGCCCGTCAGCAATGGGGACAACACTGAGAGTAACTCTGGGATCGTTACGCAATTTGTCGTTGAAACTACGAATGGCGGTGGTGCTTTCGTCTTGTACTTGAGGATCAGCAACTCGTCCAGACCACAGAACATTGTCAATTACAATTAAACCGCCATTGCGTACAAGTTGCAGCGATCGCTCAAAATAAGCCTCATAATTTTCTTTATCGGCGTCGATGAAGGCAAAATCAAAGGTTCCTGCTTGTCCCTCGGCTATTAGTTTGTCGAGAGTATTTATTGCTGGGCCCAACTGCAAAGAAATCTTATTAGCAACGCCCGCAGCTTCCCAATACCGTCGTGCGATCGCAGTATATTCCTCGCTGACATCGCAGGCAATAATCTGACCGTTTGAAGGCAGCGCCAAAGCTACGCACAGCGAGCTATAACCAGTAAAAACGCCAATTTCTAAGGTTTTTGTCGCTCCCATAAGCTGCACCATTAGCTCCATAAACTGACCTTGTTCGGGAGCAATCTGCATCTGGGCCATAGGATGTTTAGCAGTTTCTTCCCGTAGTGAAGCGAGAATATCTGGCTCCCGCAGAGAAATAGATAACAGATAATCGTAAAGTTGATGTTCTAGGCCAAGAGTTGAGTTCGCCATCGGTTTGTCCTTGCTGCTGACTTTTGATTTTAGATTGTAGACGCGCAGTTAATGGAAATCGGAGACTGTAGAGTTAATTTTGGCACCTATTTTGCTGTGGCTGATGACAGGTTGCAGTAGCAGTGTCTCGGTTACACAGAGGCAACTTGCAAAACGCGCGCTCTACTTCCAAATCAGTTTATCTCAGCCACAGGTGATTTAGCACCTCTGGAAAAGAAAAATGGATAGAGGGGAGTATTTTGAGATTGCTGCTTTTCTAGCACCGCGTAACGCCGTTAGTGATACGACTTCAAAAGATTAATGCAACTGTAGACAAGCTGCAAGCCCATACATAATAAGCTATTGCCCATCTCAAATTTCAAATAAATCTCAAATGGTATGAGTCGGGGAAAAAGTGACTTCATCCCGATCGCGAAGTAGACAAACTGCGAAAAACATAAGTATGTCATTGCCAGTGAAATGAAGCAATCCCGGAGGCTGTGATTCGTTTACATTTTGTTACATTGTCAAGTTTTTTCGTGTCGCTCTACTTAATCCCGAATGACTAATTATTGAGGACTTACGCACTCCCAAAAAACAAACCGTTTCATTTAACTCTTATTAATGGGTTAAAGCCGATGTATTTTCCTGAAACAAACTAGGGGTCGGGAAATCCTGGTGTCCCGGAGTATTACTATTCACTAATAAACTGAGTTTAATAGGACGATTACTTAACTGTCACAGCTTATTCCTCCACACCTAAACAAGCTACCCACAATCAAAACAACATTCCACGATTCAGGTAGAGCAAGTATTTGTGGGAAAAAGCCAGGTTTCTAGCAACCCTTGACCCGCACTATTACTCATAACTAAGGAACCGGGATTAATAGGACGATCGCTTAACTGTCACAGTTTATTACTCCAGACCTAAACCACCTACCCACAATCAAAACAACATTCCACCAAGGCGATCGCTATGTATTACACTTTCGCAGGTTTTGGTGCCGTCACAGGCATATTTTTGCTGCTAGTTTTTGCCATTCTGCAATGGTTGCACGTCCCTGTCGGCAGTTTTATTGATTGGGTAATTGCCATTGCTATTTTTGAATGGCTGTTGCTGATAGTTACAGTTCCCTGGAATATCCACTTTGAAGCAAAAGAAGTTTTAGCGCAAGCCGCAGAATCGACTAAAAAAAACATTGCTGTCGATCGGGAACAAGTCAAATACGTTACTGTATTAGTTAGCCGATCGCTCTTTGCGGCGATCGCACTTCACCTGTTTACCGCGATCGCACTTTACGCCCTAGCCGCCGCCGGAATTAGTGCTATTGGCTATCTCAGTTCCGCTGCTGCACTGCTGTTAACTGTACTGCGTCCAGCTATCCGAGGTTATCAGTATTTAGCCCAACGGCTGACAACTATCCGCCGCCAATTTTTGTACCCCCGCGAAGATATTGTCGAACTCCGCAGCCGCTTTGCAGTATTAGAATCTACAGTTAAAGATTTGAGCAATCAAATAAGTTCAGACAATCCGAATTCGTGGGTGGCTGTCCAAAATCGGGAACGGGAAGCTATCAGAAGAGAATTAACTACTTTATCCGCATCTCTACAATCTTTGCAAGCGACAAATCAGGCAGAACACACTAAACTGAGAAGAGATGCAGAAAGTGCGATCGCCCAACTCACCGATGACGGACAATTTCTCAACCACGTCCGCGAAATCATCCGCTTCTTTAAAGAATCGTAAAGTCAGTTGATAGTTGACTGTTGACAGTTGTCTGTTGACTGTTGACAGTTGTCTGTTGACTGTTGACTGTTGACTGTTGTCTGTTGTCATTAGTTACCAATGCCCGATGCCCGATGCCCAATTCCCAATTCCCAATCTTTAGATAGATGCCAAATAGTCGTAAATAGTGAAAATTTTAATAAAAACAGAATTTTCTCACTCTTGAGGAAGACTCAATAAAGGTATTTTCCCTAACCGCAATTTTTCGCAAACTATAACCAAAGATAGTTTGTGAATGAGCTAGCTTTGGCATAATATTTAAATATAGCGCAAAGACCTTTTTGAAAAGATAACTCAGGAATAAATCATGACTAATCGCCAACCAATACCCCCCAAAGAAGAAGTTAGCAAATCAACACCGGCCGACGAACAAATCGAAGCCAATATGGAAGCCCCCCACTACGACAGGGGCATTACTCCTGCGGAGACAGCAGCGCGGCAAGACCGCGAAGGCGCTAACTTCATGCACACAACCACCGAAGCGAAGCAGAAAAGTGCAAAAACTGATGACCAAACCGATGACGAAAGCATTCACACCACAGATGGTTATACAGTAGACCGAGAAGGCCTGGTTAACAATTACGCGGTCGAACCGGAAATGTACATCAACGAACCGGGCGATTTGAGAGCAAAAGAAGAAGCCGAAGCAGCAGAACGCGCTCGAATTCTCGCAGAAATCAAAGATAAAAAAGGCGAGGAAGGAAAACTGACAATGGATGCAGACACCCGTGGCAAAGGGCCGGGCATTATCTAGATTGTGTGGTTGGTAGTTGCGTTTCAGCGCGCGAGGTTGCAACTGCAAAGCACAGGGGCGGGTTTTTATAGTTCCGGCAATTATCGATCGATATTTCCGGTAAAACCCGCCCCTATTTTGTTTTGCACATCTGTTTTTTGAGTTGAGACTTTACATCGTACATCTTGCACCAATATCAATAATCCTTTTTTGGGCTGGGTCTCCTGCCCAACCCCTACTCCTCACAATAAAACTCATTCTTTGTGGAACAGGCCGGAAAGCCTGTTCTTGAGAATGGTGCAAGATGTGAGTTACATCGTACACATCTCAATTACCCTCTCAATCGGCCAGTTTTCACACCCAGCTCAAAAACGCCTTAAAATTCCTCAAGCTTTAACATTTTCCCTCAGCCAATTAAACTTAGCCTCAGCTAGCGCCAAATTTTCCAGAACGTTAGGATTGATATCCTCGCGTTCAAATTCTGGTTGATCTAATTCAATATTGCGACCATATTCTATATGTCGGATCGTACCGCGCATCCTGTCTGCCAGACACAGTGAAATTCCATAATAAAACCGGGAAGCAAAGCCCATATCGTTTTGAAGTTTGATTACTAACTGCCGCCTCGGAATTGCCAGCAAGTGAGTTTCTTCGATCGCCTTCACCGTTGCCAAAGGAGGGCGAGCATCAATGAAAGAGACTTCTCCCACCAGTTCTCCGCTGGCTATTTTAGCGAGTTCTCTAGTCCGCTCAGCCTCGATTAAAACGCTCAAACTCCCCTTCAAAACAATGTAGAGCGCATCTATTTGTCTCCCTTCCTGGATCAAAATCCCGCCCGGATCTAGAACTTCCTTTTTGCCTTTTTGAACGATCCAGTTGATATCGTCATTATTTAACTGGCTCAAAATAAAAAGTGCTTTTTTTCTGCTGCTGTCGGCCATAAGTTTTAGCTCTCGATCGCTTCTTCTTTATATAAAATATAGATGGGCGCGATCGCAACTTCTTCCGAAGCAGTCCTCGCTCAATAAAGTTTTTCTTATCCTGCCTAACTTCTTCGCAGAACCCATATCGGACAGGCTTTGCCAATAGCAGATAAATCACGCTGAATCATGATCTCTCAATACTAGCATTTGTTAAACAATCTTTTTTAACTCGATCAACCTCCCCAACCTCCCCCGAAATTCCCGTCTCAAAAGGAAGTGGGTTCACCCGCCCAGCTTGGCTGCGGGATGGGGCGCGGTAGACAATGCTCCGCGCCCAGTCTTGCTCACTAAATCGATCGCAAATCAGGATAGCCGGCCAACATATCGTCAGCAGTCAGAGTGTCCCCATTCGCTTGAGGAGTCCACAGCACCTCAACCGCCAGCAACTGCTCGCTCGATACTCCCCCAATCTGGCGCAAAGCTTGGCGCAAATCTTCAGAGTTTTTCACTGCTGGCAATTGCAATTTACCTTGAGTACCCACAATCACCGTCACCACAATAAATTCCCCAGGATCTGAATTCACATCAGAAGTCACCAGCGCCCCATTTTCCTGCAAACCTGGCAGGATATTGCTGCTCCCTGCTTGCCGGAGCTGATTGTTATAATTCGAGAGCGTTTCTTCAGTAAATTTACTGCGTTCTGCCAAAGAAAGTTGATTAAACTTAGCTTCGGCTGCTTCCAAGCGAGTTTGCACAGATTCAGCGCCCGCGTAAACCCAGTATTCAGGATGCCGCAGCAGCGCCAGAGTAGATTCTTGCAGCACTTGAGCGCGACCGGCTGCTGTATCGGTATCCGCTTTTCGCGCTAGGGAGTCGAGTTCGGCTTGCAAACCACGGGCCTCTGCTAGCAAACCAACTTGCAAGCGGGCGACAGATACAGTGGTAGTAGGGGCACTGTTGCCCAGTTCGTCAGTTCCGCCCCCGGCGCGGCGGAAGCTTTGGACGAGGAAATTAGCGATCGAAATAAAAATCAAAATCGAGAACAGGCCGCCAAAGCCGCCCCCAAAGCCAAAAAACGGCAGCAAGAACGGGAAACCGAAGCCACCGCCAAAGCCGCCACCATAGCCGCCGGGGTAGTAGCCTCCTCCCGACGGCGCGTAAGTGCGACTAGGAGACGAGTAACTGCGCGCCGGAGCACTAAAAGATCCGCCGCCGATGCGTCCGCCGCTGCGGGCAGCCAGAGCTCCATCAGCGTTACCCAGGGCTAGCGTCAGTACCAGACCGATCGCAAATAGTGATTTCAAAAGCGGTTTCATCTTTGAAATTAGTTGCTTGTACATAAGACCGTTACTATTCGATACATTTATAATTTACAGTCTATCCTCGCTTCTGGGCAGCCTGGTTATAGGTGTGAAGCCAGCGAGATATCCGTACCAACAGATCCAAGAAGCAGCGTTAGGGCTGTGTCTGGGAACGGGAAAGGCTAGAAATGACTTGCATTCCTGACTGCGAACAATGGACATCGCGGGTTTTACAGAAGTTTACTTAAGTCCAGGGCGATCGGCCAACAATAAGCTCTAGACTTTTAAAGAAACGCCGCGAGTCCTCAAAAACAGGGCTTTATCTACCGTAAAAAAAACATTATGTTTCCAACTCACCGCCCCCGCCGCCTCCGCAACCATCCCCAACTCCGCCGGATGGTACGCGAAAATATCTTGACAACCAGCGATTTAATTTACCCCCTATTTGCCGTACCGGGGGAAGCTTTTGCTAAAGAAGTCACATCGATGCCGGGAGTTTACCAGCTATCGGTAGACAAAATAGTAGAAGAAGCAAAAGAAGTCTACGACCTCGGCATTCCCGCTATTATTTTATTCGGCATTCCCGCAGATAAAGATACAGACGCGACAGGTGCTTGGCACGATTGTGGCATCGTTCAACAAGCGACGGAAGCAGTTAAAAAAGCTGTACCAGATTTAATCGTCATGGTCGATACTTGTCTGTGCGAATATACCAGTCACGGTCACTGCGGCTATTTGGAAGTCGGAGATTTAAGCGGCCGCGTCTTGAACGATCCGACACTAGAATTGCTGAAGAAAACCGCCGTGGCTCAAGCTAAAGCCGGTGCAGATATTATCGCACCTTCGGGAATGATGGACGGTTTTGTCGGAGCAATTCGCGAAGGATTGGACTCCGCTGGATTTGAAGATATTCCCATCATGTCTTACGCGGCAAAATACGCCTCAGCTTATTATGGCCCATTCCGAGATGCAGCAGAGTCTGCTCCGCAATTTGGCGATCGACGCACCTATCAAATGGACCCCGGAAACGGCCGCGAAGCTCTGAAAGAAATTGCTCTCGACATTGCCGAAGGCGCAGATATGCTCATGGTTAAACCCGCTTTAGCTTACATGGACATCATCTGGCGCGTGAAGGAAGCAACTAACCTGCCAGTTGCTGCTTACAACGTTTCTGGGGAATATGCGATGGTGAAAGCCGCCGCCCTCAACGGTTGGATAGACGAAGAAAGAGTAGTGATGGAAACTTTGACAGGATTCAAGCGTGCTGGTTGTGATTTGATTTTGACTTATCACGCCAAAGACGCCGCCCGCTGGCTGCAAAACTGATTCACTTGATTTGAGATTAGAGATTAGAGATTTGACTCCACACCACAATCTTCGGGTGTTCTTGTGGAGTCAACACCTGATACTTTTAATCCAGACAATCTCCGACAATCGGCGAAAATCTGAATATAGCACACTCATCAGACAGGTCCCAGAGCATGGTGGTATCCCACAAAGCTTTGAGAAAAATCCCCAAAGCACCATTAAAATCGCGAGGTATTTCATAACCGCAGTTGGGACATCTAAAAGTTTTAGAGCCACCTAACTTCTTATGAACATGACCGCATTTTGTGCAAGTTTTGGAAGTGTATTCCTCTGTTACTCTAACTAATCTCGAACCGTAACGATTACAGAGATGTTCTAAAGTTTGCGAGAATTTATAGAATGCCCAAGTCATCATCGCCCTCGCTGACTTAGAATTAAGTTTGCGACTACCTCTTGCCACCATTTGAGAAGTTTCAAAACTGGGCAAGTAAATAACATCATAATTACGAGCTAAGTAACTTGCTACTTGTTTGTGGATTTCAGACCGCAGATTTTTAATCTTCGTCCTCACCCTTTCCATAGCTTGTTTTAATCGATAGCGTAATCGAGAAAACTCGCTACCTTTTGAGCGGCTAAGTTTTGATTGCATCTTATCCAAGTGTTGACACAACCTAGCAATCTTCCCAAAGTCATGTTTCCCAAATTCACTAAAATAATTGCCATCAAATCCGGTCAAGAAACAACGCAGTCCTGGATCGAGTGCGATGGTTTTTCCACCATTTCTCGGCTCCGGGATATCCATCTCTACGGGCATATTCACGAACCAGCGTCCCTTGTTATAGGTAACTTCTACGGCTTTGTCGTACTTAACTAAGCAATAACCTTGTCCAGTCCAGAGGGGCTTTTCCAGGTGTTTGCTAGCATTAGCCATTACATGACCATTCTTGTAATCACCCGGGTCGAACTGAATTGTTTGTTTCTGGGAGCGGATTGACCTGAACCGAGCTAACTTCAGTCCGACTAAAGGATTGGGTTTTGCCTTTTTTCCTTTACCTAATTGAGCGGGCTGCTTGTCAGTCTTCTTCCAAGCTGTATAAGCCTCGAAAAGGGCGTTATCCAAACTGTGTGCTATTCCTAACTCTTTACACCATTCCGGGATTATCTCGTAATCTAGAGTTTTGCAAAAACTCCGAAATGCTTGCTTGCCGGAAGTTTTCCCAACGGGCTGATTAGTCTTTTTATCTACAGTGTAGTAGGTAAACTTTCCCTGGTGTTTATTCAGGTAAGCGATTGCATTATTATACACTTTTCGATTGGCATGAATCCTCAACATCCAGACTTTCTTCGTCTCCCCCTTTGGATAGACTCGGTACGTCAGAGTCTTCAATGATTTGCTTTTTGTACTTCCTGAGTCCGTAGAGTCGGCAACTGAAGACGTGGATGATTGCGAGTATGTCTTCAACCATTTCTCTTTCTGGACTAAGTGAACTATTGTTGAGAACCAAAATCTTACACCCGCCCCGCTCCGCAAACCATGAGATAATATCGAATCCGAACCGACACAATCTATCTTTTGAGGCAACGACAACCATTCCGATGTCGCCTGTGTAAATGTGTTCCAGTAAGGTGACAAGACCTTTTCTTTTGAAGTTGATGCCACTCCCGATGTCTTGGATGATTTCGCCTCCGGGGTAGTGAGACAGAAGACAGTCAGGCTGTCGGAGAAGGTCGGCTTTTTGACTTCGACTGCTAACTCTGGCGTAGAGGATGGTTGGCTTAGTAGATGGAATATTGACAACTGAGTCTCCGTCGTAGCGTCGCTGTCCTGACGGCGTTCGGTACGCTTTGATTTTCCCTTCTTTCTCCCACCGCTCAAGGGTTTTTGAACATACTCCAAGTCGTTGAACAGCGATTCTTGGTGGTACATATTTGGACATATTAGGTTTTTCTGTGTGAATCACTCCATCCTACAATAATTGTCTAGCTTGTTAGGGAAATGTCTAAGAAAAACTCCTCCTAGGGATACCTCTCTCGATAGATGATTTTTGAGCAATTAGGCAAGACACTAGCTATAGCTTACGCTTACTGATAAACGACGCCTCGAAACCGGGTTTTTACCGTTTCAGTGGGCTGTAACGGAGATATTGCACCATTCTCAAGAACAGGCAAGATGCCTGTTCCACAAAGAGTGAATTTTCTTGTGGAACAGGCATCTTGCCTGTTCATAAAAAGCTTATTGACAATGGTGCAACATTTCTGTTGTAACGAAGTATTGCTATGAAAAAACCCGGTTTCTCTGTAGACAAACTCCCAACCCCTAAAAAATCTGTCATTCCCCATCTAAAATCTATAATCTCAAATATCAAATGGTATGAGTTATAAGTTGGGAATTTTGAGTCAAAGACTTTTTTTCAAAATTTACCCCAAAAAGTATTAATCATCACCGAAATTAGTTAGAAAATATGTATGAATAAAAATAGTTTTGTAAATGGGGAATTCAACCATTGATCGTTCCCAAGCAAAATTAACTTTCACTCGTGTAAAACAGTAAAAGTAACACAGTTGAGATACAACTTCAAGGCAGATTGAGCATGACATCAACGACTAGGGATTCCAGTCACATTCAATTTTGTATAGGTCGCGATCGCGCCGACATCGTACAGATCCAAGAACTATTTAAAGCCGCCGCCTTTTGGGCGAGGGAACGCAAGATAGAAGATTGGGAAATTGCGATCGCCAACAGCGAACCAGTTGTTACAGTTTGGGACGGATCACGGGCGATCGGCTTTGCCAGAGCCACCTCAGATGGCATCTATCGAGCCACCATCTGGGATGTCGCCATTCACCCGGATTACCAAGGTGCAGGACTCGGCCGCAAATTAGTGCAAACCGTCTTGAGTCACCCTCGGATGTGCCGAGTAGAGCGAGTTTACCTGATGACAACTTACAAACAAAGCTTCTACGAGCGCATCGGTTTTCAGCAAAACGCTAGCACCACAATGGTACTTGAAAATCAGCTTCTAGAAGAGAATCTCGAATTAGAAATTAGCAACGGCGAATTGCTAACTGCTAATTGTTAAATAATCACCCGATTGGCACCAAAATCTATAATATGTAGGGTGCTCTTCGGCGCACCTTACTACTTATAAATTACCCACAATCAGGACACAGCAGTGCTGTTTCCCTACAATTCCGGCAATCAGGACATACCCGTGCCGTTTCCCTACAATTAATCGAGCGATAGTTATATTAAATCCGTTAGGATCGCAACGATCTAAATGGAGGAAACGGCAGTGCCCTGTCCCTACAATGTTCTCTCCCTTCTTCCTTCTTCCTTCTTCCTTCTTCCTTCATCAGAAAGTTGCCAAAGGAATAGAACACTGAGTCCGGTTAAAATTGCACTCTTCGGACTCAGAAGGCACGGCCAGAACCTCCAACTTTCCGCTCATCAAACTTAAAAGAGTCTGATTCATCAATAACCTCATTCCCGAAGACACCTGAGAATTATCGCTGCTCTTAGTAATATCACACTCCAAATCGTGCTTCAGCAAATCCCAAGACTCGCTCCAAGCACTCACTGAACGCTGATCGTCCACCCAAATGTGAACATATCCCGATTCCGGCGAAGAATGCGCCGAAACAGAAATACTCCCCTCCTCCATCTGAGCAACAGCAGTATCTACCAAATTGACTAAAACTTGCCTAAACCTCGGCAAATCTGCCAATACATAAATCCCCGGATCTGGCGGCAATATCTCCAAACGAATGCCGCGATTAGCAGCTTGCAAGTAAGTTAAATCATCAACCTCGTCAAAAACCTTAGCTAACTGAATCGGCTCAATATCCATCCTTTCAGTGCCGTGTTCAGTTTTAGCAACAGAGATAATTTCATCTATTAATTTCACCAGCTTGAGTGCCGCGACGTGAGCTTGCTCGACAAACTCTCGTTCCTCAGCAGGATCGTCGCACAAATCCGAGAGAATTAATTGCAGCGTACCAATCATAGTGCTCAGGGGCGATCGCAACTCGTGAGAAGTTCGAGCCAAAAAACCAGCCTTAAATTGGCTCATCTCCGATGCCATCTGATAAGCCAATTGAGTTTGCTTAAGTTGCTCGGAAAGAGCATCAAACTTCTCTAAGTGAATTTCTTGAGGAGGTGGGGCTACTTTGGGCGTCGGTTCGGGCTGTTGCGAGCTTTTTTGCCGCAGGCGCCAAATCAAACTGCTTCCCAAACCCAGCCCCAGTCCCATACCTAAATATATAAAGTTGCTCCAGCCGATCGGCGCCATATTGCTTTGCCTTGGAGTTTAGCTTTTAGCATTCTAACTCGATCGTGCCTTGTCGCAATATTTCCCACCCGCTGCCCGTCCATTTAGCCACAGTCGAAGGCAAACTCGAAGCTGTTGTCGCTGTTGCTAATTCCGAAGGAACTAATGTCAAGACTTCGGGAAACTGAGCCTCAATTTCTGCCACCGATTCCAGAGGCGGCTGACCGGATAAATTAGCACTGGTAGTAGCCAAAGGGCCTGTCTGCTCTAGAATCTTTAGGGCAAGGGGAAAGTTAGGAACTCGTACTCCGATTGTAGTTGGGTCGATCGAATTCATGGCCGCCGGGACTTTTGGCGAAGCCGGCAGTACCAAAGTTAACGCCCCCGGCCAATAGGATTCTGCCACTTGCTGCCACAACTTTAACTCTCCTGGACTCCCCTGCACGTAAGGCCATAAAGCCTTGGCCGATGCTGCCATCAAAATCAGCGGTTTGTCTTGACTGCGGCGTTTAGCTGCAAAAATCAACTCCGAGCGATCGGGACGCGCAGCCAAAGCGGGTACAGTATCTGTAGGAAAACTGACGATATGATTACCAGAAATTGCCCCTTCAACTAGGGCATCGATCGAAACTTGTGTCATGCCATTTTAGATTTTAGATTTGAGAATTGCGGCATATTCTTGAACCCTAAAGACGGTAGGCTAAGGCAAACCGATCGACTCCTGCTAAATCAGAAAATATCTGAACTTTGCCATAACTCCCGTGACTTTCGAGCATATCAGCTACCGCCTCAGCCTGTCCCGCCATCATCTCAACCAACCAAACTCCCCCGGATTCTAAATAATCGGGAGCCGTTTCTACCAAATGCCGGATGCAATCTAACCCGTCCAAACCGCCGTCTAAGGCCAGATGAGGTTCGTGCTTCAAAACTTCCGGTTCCAGAGTCAGCACCGTGCTGCTGGGAATGTAAGGGGGGTTAGACACCATGCCGCTGACTTGACCTTTGAGAAATTCTAGCGGTTCCCACCACAAACCTTGATAAAAATTAATTCGCGATTCAAAGCCCAAATTCTCAGCATTCAGTCGAGCAACTGCCAAAGCTTCCGAACTGCAATCTACCGCATAAACCCTAGCATTTGTCAACGCCGAAGCCAAGCCGATCGCGATCGCCCCGCTGCCCGTCCCCAAATCCACCCAATGCGATTTGGTCAATTCTCCCCCCCGAAGCTCGGAGAAGTTTAAATCTTCTCCCCCCCTTAGTAAGGGGAGGTTGGGGGGGGTAGATTTTTGATTGATATTTTCTGCTTCTAAACGGCTTTTAACAGCTTCCACAGCCAAATCGATCAGCAATTCTGTTTCAGGACGCGGAATTAGCACCGCCGGCGTTACTTTGAGCGAAAAATGTCGCCAATGTGCAACTCCCGTTAAATACTGCACCGGCACCCGTTCCTGCAAGCGCCGCTGCCACAATTGAGCAAGTTCCGATAAAGACAACTTTAATTCAATTTTTGGCAAATCTTTAAACGACTCCAAACGCAGAGCCAACCTATCCAAACCAGCCAGCTCTTTCAGCAGCCAGTCGATTTCTGCTAGGGGAATGTCATAGGCGATCGCCTCGGTTTTAGCTTGATTCGCCCATTCCCAAAGCTCTAAACCAGAAACAAACATAAGACTTTTTGGGAATTGGGCATCGGGCATCGGGCATCGGGAATTGGTAACTAATGACAACAGACAACAGTCAACAGTCAACTGTCAACTGTCAACTGTCAACTGTCAACTGACTAAATATTAGCGAGCTGGAGCCGGAGCTGGAGCCGGCCGAGCTGGAGCCGGAGCAACCTGTGGATTTTGGCCCGCACCGGCAGGTTGGAGCGATCGCACAAATTCCAACGACTCCCGCGAGGGAATCAACATCATTTGGGTCAAAAACGGGTCGTTCTCAGTACGCAAAGCTTCCAAAACGCTCTCCAAGTTCACCACCTCAATCTTAATTGTGGCAGTCACGTTCGGCTGCTGCTGCTTAAAACGATCGACCATTCCCTGTAAATCCTCCTTGTTAAAAAACAAGGGAATCACCTCTTGCTGACCCCGCTGAATCGTCAAATAACCATTTTCGGCGCCGCCTCTTGCCAAAAATAGAGGTACACCGTTGAACTCGTTAACTTGTTGACCAGTCTGCTGAAGTACAGTTTTAGCTGACTGCACCTGCTGCTGCGCCGGAACGAAAGCAAATTGCACTTCCTCCGGCTTGCCTTTATTTGCTTGAGTGAGCTGATAAATTTCCCCCAGCGACACGGGCATCACGCGCACCGTGGCCGCCAACTGAGGATTTCTGGTTTTCAGTTGATCGACAAAAGCTTGAGCGTCTTTCTGGCTGATGAAAATTCCCGCCACGGAAGCATTACCAGTTTGACCCTGACCCTGCTTGGGAACAGAAGCGACGAGGGGCGCACCCTGAGCGTCTGTAATCGTAAATACCGGCACCGAGCGCAATTTTTCCAAAATTTGCGGCTCCGGCAGTGCCAGTGCAGACATCTTGCCAATTGGGGAGGGGCCCAGCAGAGTGCAGCCGACAATTCCCAATATTGCGCCCAAACGAACTAATGATTTCATGTTTTTTCCATCAGGAGCGATCCTGAAACACATTAACGCAAAGACTGGCGACTTAACACGATCGACAAAAACTGCCTCAATTTGTTTTCATTTTGACAAAATGTAAACATCAGAGACAGTTCTGCTTCAATCTATTATTTAACATTGTGCGATCGGGATGACAGGATTTGAACCTGCGACATCCTGCTCCCAAAGCAGGCGCGCTACCAAGCTGCGCTACATCCCGGTGTTATCGTTAGCTAACCTCTAACCATTAACACACAAAACCGCTTGCTTGTCAAGCTTTATTAAATATTTAGCTCTCGATGCAGCTAAGGCGAAGTTTTTTTTCAGGTTGTGCGGTTTGACCCCACCCAAAAACCGATACCAGCCCCTGACTCCTATCGTGATCTGCTCAAATCGACTGACAATACTTGCACAGCTTTATAACTGCCCTGATGCCGGGATACATCCAAGCGTAACTGAGGGCAGCGCACAGGTGCAGTCGGTGTTGGCAGCGTCAATATTGTATTGTATTTCCTCAACAAATCAACGCCGACTGGCACCTCGCTCGCTAATCTGGATACCAAAACATACCCTTAATCCCCTCTGGATCGGACATAAAGCCCAAATTGCGGTAAAAATCCACCACTTGAGGGTCAGCAAATAAGGTAATGTTGCTGATATCTTCACTGCGGAGTTTTTTAATGATGTATTTCATCAGCGCCTTGCCCATGCCTTTGCCCTGGTAGTCAGGATGAACTACCACATCCCAAAGCGTGGCATTAAAAGCATGGTCTGAAGTCGCTCTGGCGAAACCCACCAGCCGTCGCTGGCTGCCCCGCATCTCCCACATAGAGACGACTAGGAAGCTGTGCTGAATAGCTTTTTTGACTTTACGCAGGGGACGGCGGGACCAACCCACTGCATTACAAAGTTCTTCGAGTTCGTAGAGGTCAATGTCCCGATCGCAACTGAAAAAGATGCGAGCGTTTCCGCTGGCGGGCTTGCGAAACGTTGGGGAAAGCGGATCGCCTAACCCAACAGCCACATCTTCCTCAAAATCCGCTGTTTGGGGTACAGAGGCAGACTCAGAACTACTAAATAAGTTTTTCCAAAAACCCATGCAGGCGCGGTTAAGGTAGTAGAAGTTGGACGACGAGAAAGAGAACCAGACAGATAAACCCACTCCGATCGGCGTAGGATCAATTGCCGGTAGCCTCTTGAGGAACAGTTTACGGTACACTCATCTTACGCCGAAAACAGGGATTTGTCGTCCAACATTGAGTCTGCGCTTTTTTGATTCTGTCAAGTTTGGTAGAACTGTTCTGCTAGCCAGTGCCCGGACAACCCGCTTTTAAGGTAAAATTTGTTGCCGAACCAGGACAGAGGCATATTGGGAAATGCTTCTTTTGAGTGCCGGCGATCGCGCCGGAACTTATACCCTTGGTGGGAAATACCACTGGAATGGCGCAACGTGACATTCTCGTGATAAGTTCTCAGACAGATTTGAGTTTTGCTTTTAGTGAGGAGACGGGCACAATTTAAGTCGAATCGTCGAATCGAAAATCCCATTGCCATAAGGCATGGAAGAGTCAATACCAGTATATCTCCCGCACCTTCTCCTCAATTATGGCTTCGGGTTTAAAACCATCCACACTAGAACTTCTCAAGCGCTTTAACCGAGCGTTTCCGCAGTTTTATGAGCAATTTGTCAGCAGCGAAATCCAGTTGCAAAACCTCAAATTAGCTTACCAGCTTTACAAAACTCGGCAAGCAGTCATCGAAATCCGAGCCGAAGGTAACAAAAGTGCCCTGCATTTTGCTTACCGGAACCAATCTTTTCTATTGAGCGATATTTTTGGAGTGCTCGCGGCCTACGGACTGACGATTCACAGTCTGAGTCTGTACGGTCAAATTTACCCGCCGATGCTGGTATTTATCAAATTGGTCGTATCTCGCGGTGGCAAGGTACTGGCAGATAAAACAGCAGAAAACGTCTGTAGAGCCGTTCGAGAGGCATTGGCGGGACATTTTGAGGTTGAAGAGATGTTGGCGGTGGAATTTAATTTAGACGCGGGTTTAGAAGATGTGGCAACCGAATTCTACGTCGATCCAGTTTTCCACTTGCCAGCTTTGCTGATTGAAGCCGATAATCAACCTGGACTTTTTTACAAAGTTATGTATGCCATCTGGCAAGAGGATTTGTTGGTCGTAAATGCTAATTTGCTAGTTTGGCGGGGGCGAACTCGCCTGATTCTCTATTTGTTGGGCCCCAATGAAAGTTTAATTCCCGAATATCTGGGGCAGAAAATCGCTGAGGGGGTGCGACAAAGATTGCTGGGCGAGCGATTTTAGGGCAAGTTGCCGATGATCCCTAAATAACTAGATTTCTATAAGTAGACATTAGTTTGCAGAAGTTTTCCAGTGAGATAGGATAAAAAGCTCGGCAACATTGTTCCTACAAGCGAGTGTAGATAAGCTGTTCTGCATCTAAATCGTATTTTTTGTGCGGGATTTCTGGCTAACCCCACACGAACTTTATCAAATTTTAGTTCACAGTTTAAATGTGCAACAGCTTAGCGGTTTTCATAAACATGAGACACGCCCAAACGATGTTGTCAAGCTTTTTAAGTTTTACAGCGCCTACTTACTTAAATAAGCTCGCGGGACTACACGCAAAAGTCGCAAATATCCGCAAAAATGCGCTCAATAAAATTACGTCTCACCTCGCCCAAAACTAGGGATAGGTAACGCTAGCTAGAGAATTAAGAGATTAAATAATTGTTGAATGCTAACAATTTAGTTGGTTTAATAGTTGAAGGTAGGAGGTACGAATTTAATTGGTAACTATCCTACAAAAAAATATCTAATTTGACACTGGAATACCGAGGCTTGACGACTTTCGACTCGGCTAAATATGGGGAAATTATTGCCGCAAAATGCCCTTAAAAAATCGCGCTGATGTATGTCCCCTTGCGCTCGATACAGCAGACAGAAATTTGAATACTGCAAAAAACATAGAACGCTGGTTTGAAGGAATATTTATTCTAGACCGATCGCATAAAAGGGCAAGCTATGCCAAGATTGCCCGTGCAGTGGACAAAAGTAGCCTCAACGACCGCGCGTTGCAGCAGGAAGTAAGCGCTAAATCGATAAAGTTGAGTCTTTTTGACTTAACTTATAACGCTTCTTGGGTAGATGAGGTAAACAATTCAACTGAAAAAACTTGAGAACACAGGGTTTCGGCGTACTCTCTCTTTCTGAGAAAGGCTATACATAGGTTTACATAGGTCTTATGGAGCGGGTAGGATAAAAGTATGGCAACAATCGACATCCTAGGGGTTCGGCACGCTTACGATTTGACGGCTCCGACTGCAACTTCCCCGGTTCTGGTATTTGTCCACGGCTGGCTGTTAAGCCGCCACTACTGGCAACCTTTGACCGATCGCTTGGCACCAAACTATCAGTGCCTTACCTACGATTTGCGGGGGTTTGGCGATTCTCAATCGGACGCAGGCGACGATCGCCCATGTTCCGAACCGCTAAATTCCTGCTACACTCCGGCAGCTTACGCTCGCGATTTGGAACTTTTACTCGAAAAACTCGATATATCTTCTGCTTGGCTGGTGGGACACTCTCTCGGCGGTACGATCGCCCTTTGGGGAGCAAGCAAATTCTCCGATCGCGTTAAAGGCGTGGTCTGCATCAATGCAGGGGGCGGCATCTATCTTAAGGAAGAATTCGAGCGGTTTCGAGCGGTCGGCAAGCAGCTAGTGACAATGCGTCCCGGCTGGCTGCCTCGCTTGCCCTTAGCAGATTACGTGTTTGCCCGCGATTCTGTAGCCCGCTCGATCGGCAGATCCTGGGGACGGCAACGCTTAATAGATTTCGTGGGAGCTCATCCAGAGGCAGCTTTGGGGGCTTTGTTGGACTCCACCACAGAAGCCCAGATTCACCTCTTGCCACAAATTGTCTCCCAACTCAAGCAGCCTGTTTATTTTATTGCCGGTACTAAAGACAAAATTATGGAACCAAAATACGTGCTGCATTTGGCTAGCTTTCACTGGATGTTCCAAGGTGGCGGCGAGAATGTCCTTCAGCTTCCCGATTGTGGCCATTTGGCAATGGTGGAACAGCCGGATGCAGTGGCTAGTTATCTGCAAAATATTCTTAAACAACACACTTAAAGGGCATTGCGTAAAGCGAAACCAAGGAATGGGGCATTGGGCAGATATCCGGTTCGGGGAAGCGAAGCTTCCCAAATAGAAAGTTACAAGTTAAAAGTTAAAACATTTTTCCCTGTTCATTCCCTCAACATCGCTCCGTAAAATCACGTACACAATCCGTAAAATCCCGTACACAATCTGTTGCTGAACTTCCTTCGCCTAAATCTGTTATCTTAAATAGATAACTCTGCCCGATCGCCCTCTTGGGACAGACGTTTCGATTAAATAGTGGCTTTCAACTCTAAATTCTAATTCTGCTTAAATATCTGTGCGCGTTAACCTCACCGATCGGCAACAACACATCCTTTGGGCAACGGTTCGCCACTACATAGCAACAGCGGAACCCGTTGGCTCAAAAGCTTTGGCTGACGAATTCAACCTCAGCGTCAGCCCAGCTACAATTCGCAATGCGATGGGGACTCTTGAAAAAGCTGGACTGCTTTATCAGCCCCACACTTCGGCAGGACGAGTCCCCTCTGACTCCGGCTACCGAATTTATGTAGACCAGTTGATTCAGCCGTCTGATACGCTGGCCCGCAAGGTGGAACAGGTACTAGACCAACTCAATTGGTCGGATGGTCGCATGGACGCGGCACTCCGTGGCGCTGCCCAAATCCTGGCAACTATCAGCGGTTACATAGCCATGATCACCATTCCGCAAACCAATATGGCTTGCTTGCGCCACTTGCAACTGGTGCAGCTAGAGCCGGGAAAGGTGATGCTGATCGTGGTAACGGATGCCTACGAAACTCAGTCGGTTTTGGTGCAGTTGCCTTCAGACGCAGAAGGTAACAGGCCTGATGCCGAAATTGTCGATCGCCAATTGCAGATTTTGTCGAATTTTTTGAACAGCAAGTTGCGGGGACGATCGCTCTCGGAACTCTCGGCTGTAGACTGGAGCGAGTTAGACCGGGACTTTGAGCTGTACGCTGAGTGGATGGAAACCATGCTGACTGCTTTGAGCAGCCGCCAAACCAATCCAACCTACACGCGGATTCTGATCGGCGGTTTAGCAGAAGCGCTGCGCTTGCCTGAGTTTTCGCAGTTGCAGCAAGTTCAAACCCTGGTGCAACTGCTCGAACAAGAGCAAGAACTGCTTTGGCCTTTGATTTTTGAATCGCCTGAGTTGGACATCCCCGGAAAGCGGGTAACGGTGCGTATTGGTTCGGAAAATTCTTTAGAACCAATTCGTGGCTGTACTCTGATTTCTTCGACTTACCGCCGGGGATCAGTGCCGGTGGGTAGTGTTGGGGTTTTGGGACCGACGCGGATGGTTTACGAAAATGCGATCGCGGTTGTGGAAGCTGCGGCGGATTATTTGTCAGAAGCTATTGGTGGAAATCGAGTGAGTTTTCCTGATGGCGATCGAGGGCGATCGGATAATCCGTTGTTAGATGCACCCTAATTTGATAGCTCCAAGCTTAACTGGCTTGGGGTTTTATTGTCTGTGGATGTACTCGCAACCTTTAAAAACCGGGTTTTGTGATAAAAAACCTAGGCTTTTATACTCTTCTTGGGCCAAGAAACTAAAGCATCGCGCTTGACAAGAGAGTTTCCTAAATAACCCGGTTTCTGTGTCCATGAGCGGCTCGGAAAGTGGCAGGAGTGGCGGGCGATCGACTTTCCAGCGATCGCGAGAAAGAGATGGCGATGGTGAGCGATCGGGCATTCACAGAAAGTAATCGCGGAGCGTTAGTCGAACGGCGGGTTTAGCAGCCCAACTGACGAGTTTTGTTGCCAACCGGGTGGGCTGCTAAACCCGCTCTAGGGATGCGGCTACGACCAATGAATAGAGGAGGCGCGTACCCCAGGAGCGTCGCTTCCCAAGGCAGCCGAATGTCAAAATATTAAGACATTTTAGAGAGTTCGTCAAAAACAACTAAAAAAGATTAGTGTTGATATGAAAGCAATATTTCTTTTGGGAATAGCCCGGGTTAGACAATTGCAAATAACTTGCAGTGAATTTGGCTTGATTGCCACTCCATAAAAAATTTAACCGCTGAGTTAAGATCGAAACGAAATTTAGGGAATTTTCTTTTAGCATTCAATGAAATCGACCGATAAAACTAAAAATACCTTTGCGATCACAACGCCTCTGTATTATGTAAACGATTTACCTCACGTTGGCAGTGCTTATACGACTATGGCTGCGGATGCCCTAGCCCGATTTGAGCGGCTGCGGGGCAAATCTGTTTTGCTGGTTACGGGGACGGACGAACACGGGCAGAAAATTCAGCGGACAGCCGAGAGTTTGGGACGATCGCCCCAAGCTCACTGCGATTCAGTAGTTCCGGCGTTTGAGGCGCTGTGGGAGCAACTCGACATCCAGTACGATCGCTTCATCCGCACAACTTCGCGGCGCCACGAGTACATTGTCAAAGAATTTTTCCAGCGTGTCTGGAACTCCGGCGACATTTACTTGAACCAGCAACAAGGTTGGTACTGCGTCTCCTGTGAAGAATTCAAGGATGAACGGGAATTGTTGCCGGGAAATCGGTGCTCCGTCCACACCAGCAAGGAAGTTGAGTGGCGCGACGAGGAAAATTACTTTTTCCGTCTGTCGCGGTATCAAGAGCAACTGCTGGCCTTGTACGCAGAACGTCCCGACTTCATCGCGCCGGAAAGCCGACGCAACGAAGTGCTCAGTTTCGTCAACTCTGGACTGCAAGACTTTTCGATTTCTAGAGTGAATCTCGAATGGGGTCTGCCAATGCCAGTTGACCCCAGTCACAGCATCTACGTCTGGTTTGACGCTTTGCTGGGATACGTCACGGCCTTGCTAGATCCGGACAGCGACCCGATGTTGGAGAATGCTTTATCTAAATGGTGGCCGGTTGACTTGCATTTGATCGGCAAAGATATTCTTCGCTTCCACGCAGTTTACTGGCCGGCAATGCTGATGTCAGCGAATCTACCGGTGGCTGGTCGCGTTTTCGCACACGGGTTTTTGACCAAAGACGGCAAAAAAATGGGAAAAACGGAGGGTAATACTTTAAACCCTGTCGAATTGGTCAACAAATACGGCGCTGATGCAGTACGTTACTATTTCCTCAAAGAAATTGAGTTCGGAGAGGACGGCGATTTTAACGAAACTCGGTTTATCAATATATTGAATGCTGAGCTAGCAAATGATTTGGGAAATTTGCTTAACCGCACGTTAAACATGGCTCGCAAATATTGCGGTGCCTGCGTACCAAATGTGTTGGGAGAAAACATTGAGGGCGACAACCTTCTCAAGGCTATGAGCCTGGATTTGGGCGATCGAGTAGCGGGTTTTTACGAAGAGTTGGCTTTTAGCAAGGCTTGCGAAGCCGTGCTTGCATTAGTGCGAGCCGGGAACAAGTTTATTGACGTGCAAGCACCTTGGAGTTTGTACAAGCAGGGACAAATCGAAAGTGTCGAACAGGTGCTATATTCTGTTCTGGAATCTGTTAGACTAGCATCTTACCTTTTATCGCCGATTATTCCCAATATCAGCAACGCTATCTATCAACAGCTAGGTTTTTCAATTGACTTTAACGATCGAGTTACAGTTAACAGTTTAGCGAATTTTGCAGCTCATGCTGCCTGGGGCGCTTTGCCGGCAAACCAAACTCTGGGGGAACCCCAACCTGTTTTTAAGCGGATCGAACTGCTGTAAACAGTACCTTCATAGTTGGCAGCCAGGGCTCTGGGTGTTATGACAGACTACGAATTAGCAGTTATTTCCTTACCAATCTTTCATAAAAATCGAGGCATAACAATCATGTTGAATAGAATAGAAAGCAACGACCTTTTTACGCCGGAACAGGTTCTAGAAAATCGGGGTAGAGTGGCAATTTTTATTGACGGTTCTAACCTTTTTTACGCGGCTTTGCAGTTAGGAATTGAGATTGATTACACTAAGCTGCTGTGCCGTTTAACTGCGGGTTCGCGGCTGCTGCGCTCTTTCTTCTACACGGGTGTCGATCGCACTAACGAGAAACAGCAGGGGTTTTTGCTGTGGATGCGCCGCAACGGCTACCGCGTGATTTCTAAGGATTTGGTACAGTTGCCAGATGGTTCTAAGAAGGCGAATTTGGATGTAGAAATCGCTGTGGATATGATGGCTTTAGTGGGGTCTTACGACACGGCGGTACTGGTGAGCGGTGACGGCGATTTGGCTTATGCTGTAGACGCTGTGAGCTATCGCGGTGTGCGGGTTGAGGTGGTGAGTTTGCGATCGATGACGAGCGACAGTTTGATTAATGTAGCCGATCGCTATATCGATTTGGAAATGATTAAGGACGACATCCAAAAAACATCGCGCCCTAATTATGCTTACCGCCCTTTGTCGGGTCTGAGCTTGATGGAGGAACACGACGACAGATAGGGATGTGGTAATGGGTAATGGGTAACGGGTAATGGGTGATGGTTAATGGGTTGAATCATTGAGAATTAAAAGTTAAAAATTTAGACCAAACATGACACATTTTTAATTTTTGATTAAGTGTTTTTCAAGAGCCAATTATTAATTACCAATTACCAATAACCAATTACCAATAACCAATGATTAATCTCAAATCCCAAATTCCCAATTTCAAATCCCCAAAATTGATGCTGCTATTTTTATCAGCACTGATTTTGGGGATTGGTGCTTGTGCAGTTCCGCAAGAGACTCAAAAGAACAAATTAGCTGAGGATCTCAAAACTGCTCAACAGTCAAACAGCACTTTAACTTTAAACAAAGTAACCCTAGAACAAGCAAACGAAAAGGGCGAGACGTTCTGGAAAGTAAACTCGCAAAATGCCGTTTACAGCAAAGACAAAAAGATAGTTAACGTTCAGAAACCAGTGGGCAAATTGTTTCAGGACGGCAAAGAAATTTACGATATTCAGGGAGAAACCGGGCAGGTATTTCAGGAAGGAAATCAGGTTTTTCTCAAAGGTAACATAGTTGCTAAAGACCTGAAAAATGGAGTGGTGTTGCGGGGAAATGAGTTGGAGTGGCGGCCGAAGGAAGATGTTTTAGTTGTCCGCAATAATTTGACGGGAGAGAACAAACAGGTGACGGCTTCAGCGAAGGAAGCGCGGGTTTTCAGTAGGGCTAAGAGGATGGAGTTATTCGGTTCGGTGGTGGCGAATGTTAAAGATCCGGCTTTGCAATTGCGAACCGAACACTTAGTGTGGTTTGTGGATCAACAAAAGGTAAACAGCGCCAAACCGACTCAAATTGACAGATACAAAGATAAAATAGTCACAGACAGCGGTTTTGCCGACCAAGTAGATGTAGACTTAAAAACCAAGATTGCGACGCTGACAAAAAACGCTCAGTTGATGCCATCAGACCCGCCGCTGCAAATAGAAAGCAGTTTGATGAGTTGGAATTTTCCGGCGCAATCTGTGGTATCGCCTGGACCTGTGAAGGTTTTTCACCGCGTGGAAAAGGTGACGATGACTGGGGATACGGGGCGGGGAGATTTAGAGAAAAAAGTTTTTTATTTGACGGGAAATGTGGTAGGAATTGGGGAAAAACGTCAAGCTCAATTAAATACCGATCGCGTAACGTGGTATTTAACTAACCAGACTTTTGATGCGGAAGGAAATGTGGTATATCGGCAGCTAAATCCGGTGTTTAATTTGACAGGGCCGAGGGCGGCGGGAGAGTTGAAAAATCAAACTGTGATTGTCAAAGGCGACGGTGGCGGCGGCCAAGTGGTTACGGAATTTGTACCGGACGAGTATAAGGGAACTTTGGGACAGCAATAATTGCGATCGCAGATGTTGGCAGATGAGCGCTGATGAACGCACATTCAATTAAGATTGAATTGAGTAAGGAGGGGTTGGGATGACGACAACTTTAGAAACAACTTTAGAAAGGCTTGATGAACCTATCTTAATTGACGGATTAAGTTGGAGAGAGTTTAAGGGTGTTGAACTGCTTCTCTCGTGTCCGGGCGTGCGGCTTTCGTTTTGAGATGGGGTGTGGGAGATTAGACCTATGCCTGGAAGAAAAAACGAAACTGCCAAACAGCGGATTTCAACGCTATCTCGCTCAGCGCCCTACGTTTCCGTAGATCGCCCATGCAGTCAAATCTTTTTCTGTTTCGCATCTGATTCTACCTGAACTCATGGCACTGTTGAGTTTAGGGTTGATTTAGCTACTATGCACGATCGACTATTAAGTTATTGTGCATCTAGGTTGCCATTTCCTCTATTTGAGAATCCTTGTGGGACGGGCCAGAGAGCCCCTTGAAAAAAAAGCGCAATTTAGCTGACGTAAGCTTAAGAGTTACGCATAGAACCCCCAAACCCTTTTTCCAAGAGGGCTTTCAAGTTCCTCCTTTTTTAGGGCAGCACGGGGAAGCTGGGTTTCAGACCTATAGTTCGTAAGTCGTGACTATAATTGTATGCTTAGATCAATTAGTATTGAGGTCAAGACCTACAAGTCAATGAAGGTGTACTCAATATCCATGAAATCTGGAGGTAGGCTTACACTGCAACCCCAAGCAAAATATAGCATTTGACATTTATGGAGATTTCGTCTCAAATGGGGGATCGGTTTTTTTTCATAAATTTGCAAACTGTATCAGTATTAGCCGCTCATTTCAGTCGGGTTATTCAACAATAAGATATCATTAAACCAATTGGCGTTCAAGAGAGACGGAATCAATAATTTCCCTAGAGCTGACTTTAAATGACCAAGGGTGAGCGACTGTTGTTATTGAAATAATCCAAATACTAAAATGACTCCGCCATGACACTAACCGCAAGTGAGAATGAACTTGCAAAAAGCCCTCAAAAAATCCCGCTGCGCCTCGTCTTAGTCGTACCATTCGTCCTGCAAATCTTCGCCGCTGTGGGACTGACAGGTTGGCTCTCGCTACGCAACGGCAAAACTGCCGTCAACAACGTTACTACCCAATTACGAACGGAGGTAGTCGCCCGCATCAATCAACAACTAAACACTTACTTGGAAACACCCCATTTGGTCAATGCCATCAGCGTCGATGCCATTCGCCGCTTTGGATTATGGAATCCAGACAATATGAGTTCTATGAGAAGCTACTTCTACTGGCAGCTCAAGCAATTTTCCACTGTTAGTTACATCAGTTTTGGAGGGGAAAAAAAAGAATACGCGGGTGCTGGATATAAGGATGATGGCAGTGTGGTTATTGAAATAACCGATCGCTCTACTAATTTTCTCAATACGATCGTCAAGGTAGATAGAGAGGGCAACCCGACTCAGTTTAAGGAAACCCACCCAGACTACGATCCCCGCATTCGACCCTGGTATAAAGCTGCAAAAGTTGCCGGCAAACCCCAATGGAATAAAATTTATCAATATTATATTCAACCTAGCCTTGGCATCTCCGCTAGCCAACCTGCTTACGATAAAAATGGCATTTTTATAGGTGTTGTAAGTACCGATCTCTTTCTCTCAAAAATCAGCGACTTTCTCCAAAGTTTAAAAATTGGTAGATCGGGAAAGACTTTCATCATCGAACGCTCTGGCTTGCTAGTGGCTTCTTCCACCGCCGAGAAGCCATTTATCAAAAGCAAAAATCGCCAAAAAACGCAACGATTAAAAGCGATTGAGAGCAGCGTACCTTTGATCAAGGGTACAGCGCAACATTTAATAGAACGCTTTGGTAACTTTACCGAAATAGATAGCAACCAGCAACTAGAATTCATGCTAAATGGTCAGCGGGAATTCGTGCAAGTATCCCCATTCCAAGATGGTCGAGGTCTTGATTGGCTGATTGTTGTAGTCGTTCCAGAAGCCGACTTTATGGAGGAAATCAATGCCAATACCCGTAGCACTATCCTACTCTGCATTTTAGCGTTAGTGCTAGCGACGTTGTTAGGAATCTTCGCCTCCCGCTGGATTACCCATCCTATTTTTCTTTTGAGTAAAGCGAGTAGAGCGATCGCTAGCGGTCAATTAAACCAAAAAGTAGACGTAAATGGGATAAATGAACTGGGAGTTCTCGCTCAATCTTTTAACCAAATGGCACAGCAATTGCGCGAGTCTTTTGCTGCTTTGGAAAAGACCAACTCAGAGTTAGAAAATCGAGTAGAAGAACGAACAAGTGAGCTAAAAGAGGCAAAAATTGCCGCTGATACTGCTAACCATGCCAAGAGCGAATTCCTTGCCAACATGAGCCATGAACTTCGCACACCCCTGAACGGAATTCTAGGATACTCTCAAATTATGGAGCGCGATAAAACTACCACTCCTAAACAAAAAGATGCTATCCACATTATTCACCAGTGTGGTTCGCACTTACTCACGCTGATTAACGATATTTTAGACATTTCTAAAATTGAAGCCAGTAAAATGGAACTTGACAGCTCAAGTTTTAATTTTTCTTCCTTTTTGATCGGGGTTGTGGAAATGTGCCGCATCCGAGCTGAACAAAAAGAAATTACCTTTAGTTATCAAGTATTAAATCAACTTCCTAACGCTGTATATGCTGATGAAAAACGACTGCGCCAAGTTTTGATTAACCTTTTGGGCAATGCTATTAAATTTACAGAAAAAGGAGGTGTTATTTTTAAGGTAGGCGTAATAGGTACGGGGGAAGACTCTGACCAATCACAACTTACTAAAATTCGTTTCCATATCCAAGATACGGGGATTGGAATGGCACCTGAACAGTTAGAAAAAATATTTTTACCGTTTGAACAAGTCGGAAATAGCCAGCAGAAGGCAGAAGGCACTGGGTTGGGATTAGCGATCGCACAGAAAATTGTTCAACTGATGGGAGGCGAAATAAAAGTCGAAAGTATACTCGGTCAAGGCAGCATTTTTTCTTTTGATTTAGAGTTGAATCCCTCATCTGAATTTATTACTCAACCTTCGCCAAATACTTCAATTAATTTAACAGGTTTTAAAGGCAATAAAAATAAAATTTTGTTAGTAGACGACCGATTAGAAAATAGAGGTGTTATTAGAAGCTTTTTAGAACCACTAGGTTTTAAAATCATGGAAGCTTGTAATGGACAAGAGGGTTTAAATAAAGCCATTGATTTTCAACCAGATATGATTATCACAGACTTAGTGATGCCAGTAATGGATGGATTTGAAATGTCGCGGCGCTTCCGAAAGTCATCAGACTTTAAGGATGTAATATTGATAGCATCCAGCGCCAGCGTGTTTGAATTCGATCGCCAAAATAGCCAAGAAGCAGGTTGTAACGAGTTCCTGTCAAAGCCTATCCAAGTAGAAGAATTGCTAGAAGTATTAAAAAATTACTTACAAATAGAATGGATTTACGACCAACCTGCGGATTTGGCGCTCGCACAGCCGGAAGGTTTCACTGATTTATTAAACGTTCAGAGTGGTGAGCTTGTGATACCGCCATCAGCAGAGCTGGTAGCGCTGTTTAATGCAGCTCGGATCGGCGATATTGAAGTGGTTGAGCAGGAAGCCGATAGACTTAAGCAGATAGACGGTAACTATTTACCATTTGCTAATAAAATCTTGCAATTTGCCAAGAATTTTGAAGAAAAAGAACTACTAGCTTTTGTAAAAAAACATTTGGGGGAATAAAATGCTCAACCAAAAAGACAATGTAATTTTAATTGTTGACGACAACCCGAATAACCTCAAACTTTTGTTCGATTTTTTGAAGGAGTCAGGCTTCAAGGTTTTAGTAGCTAAGGATGGGGAAAGTGCTATTGAGAAGTTACAAGAAGTTTCGCCAAATATCATATTGTTAGATGTGATGATGCCGGGGATAGATGGGTTTGAAACCTGCTACCGCTTAAAAGCATCGGTGGCAACGAAAGATATCCCTGTGATTTTTATGACATCTCTTACGGATCGCGTGGATAAGGTTAAAGGTTTGTCAATGGGGGCAGTAGATTATATCACCAAGCCCTTTCAGCAAGAGGAAGTCCTAGCCCGCGTGCAACTACACCTGAGACTGCGAAATTTGACCAAGACGCTGGAAGAGCAAAATGTGCTTCTCAAAGAGGAAATTGAAGCGCGAAAAGAGGCGGAAGCGGCCTTGCAGAAACTCACTTCTGAGTTAGAGGAACGGGTGGCTTCTCAAACGGCTGAACTTAGACAAGCCTGCAGCGAGCTTCAACAGGCTCAAGTTCAGTTGTTGGAAAGAGAAGAAAAATTAGGACATTATGCTTTTCACGACGCGCTAACGGAGTTGCCTAACCGCGCTTGGTTTATGAATCGGCTGCAACAGGCGATCGACTTGTCGTACAGACGTGAAGATTATCTATATGCGGTGCTATTTATTGACCTAGATCGCTTTAAAGTAGTGAATGATAGCCTCGGACATTTGGTTGGGGATCAATTACTAAAAAGCGTTGCTCGTCAACTGCAAGCTTCCTTACGCCACACAGATGCAGTTGCGCGGTTTGGAGGAGATGAATTTGTGATATTGCTGGAAGATATTAAAGATATTGACGAACCAACCAGGGCGGCTGAACGCATCCAAAACCAATTAAGGCAGCCGTTTAATTTGAATGATTATGAAGTATTTACCGATATCAGCATGGGAATTATCGTTAGCACAATGGGTTACGATCGCCCCGAAGACGTGCTCAGAGATGCGGATATCGCAATGTATTATGCGAAAGCTCAAGGTAGAGGGCGTTACGAAGTTTTCGATCCAGCTATGCAAACTATTGCGATGACGCGCTTGCAGTTGGAAAACGACTTGAGAAGGGCGATCGCGCTACAAGAATTTTGCGTTCACTACCAGCCAATTGTCTCGCTTTCTACCGGGCAACTGAGTGGCTTTGAAGCTTTGGTGCGCTGGCATCACCCATCTGGCAGAATCTACCCGCCTGCTGAGTTTATCCCTGTGGCTGAAGAAACTGGTTTGATCAATGAACTGGGGTGGTTTGTTTTGCAGGAAGCTTGTCACCAGATCAGTATTTGGCAGCAACAGTTTCCCCAAACACCTCCCTTGGCGATTAATGTCAATCTTTCCCCAGTGCAGCTAAAGCAAGCAAACCTACTGAATCGAATTGAGGAGATTTTGCAGCAGACTGGCTTTCCCAGCTACAGTCTAAAACTAGAGATTACTGAAAGCTGCATTTTGGAAACTGTATCCAGAGAAGAAAAGATGTTGAAGCAGCTAAAAGCTCTAGGCCTTATGTTGTGTATCGACGACTTTGGCACGGGCTACTCTTCTTTAAGCCGCTTACACGAGTTTCCCATTGATACCTTAAAGATTGACCGCTCTTTTGTGAGCCGCATTGGGTTAGACAACAGTGGCGTAGAAATTATCCAGACAATTGTAACGCTGGCTCGCAGCCGAGGTATGGATATCGTGGCAGAAGGCATAGAAACGCCAACACAGCTACAGAAACTGCGAGAGTTGGGGTGTGAGTTGGGGCAAGGATATTTATTTTCTAGGCCTGTAGACAGCGAAAAGGCAACCGAATTATTAGGCTTAAAAGTAGGGCTAGCAAGCTGGCCTGACATCTAGTTTGCCGCGATAAATTTTATGAAACTCTTGTGGGACAGGCCCAAAAGCCTACTCTCATCATCATGCTAACTCAATGTTGAGTAATTGTTTGTACCATATTTAATTCCGGTTTTTTTTATATTGAACTCGGCAACAAAAAAAAGTTAAAGGACTCTCGCACGGGGTGGGGCGGGTTTACGAGATTGTGTGTTTTAGGCAATTATGATCGGTGAACCCGCCCCTACAAAATTTTGACAATCGTGCAATATTTTTGATATTTTCTACAACTGTCCGAAACCTTTTTTAGGCTTATCTTTTTTCTTTTTCTTCTTCTGCTGGGCACCCATATAGCCACGGGAACCGGGCTGCATTCCGGGGCCGCCCATTCCGGGCATTCCGGGCATTCCGGGCATTCCTCCCATGCCGGCGAAGTTGCCTTGACTCATTTGCTGCATCATAGTACGCATTTTCTGGAAATCGCTCACCAGCTTAGTTACGTCGTTTTCAGCGTAGCCGGCGCCTTTGCCGATGCGACGGCGGCGGGATGGAGAACTGGCTAAAAGTTCGGGGTTGCGGCGTTCTTCAACTGTCATCGAATTAATCATGGCTTCGGTGCGTTTTAGCTGCACTTCTCCCTGCCGCATTTGTTCGTCTGAGAGTTTGTTCATCCCCGGAATCATTTTCATGATGCCGCCGAGGGAACCCATATTTTTTAACAGTCTGGTTTGCTTGAGAAAGTCAGTAAAGTCAAACTTTGCCGTGAGCATTTTCTCTTGCATTTTTTCGGCATCGGCGATGTCGAATTCTTCTTGCGCTTTTTCTACTAGCGTCAAGACATCGCCCATGCCGAGTATTCTCGATGCCATGCGATCGGGATAAAATGGTTGCAATGCTTCGACTTTTTCGCCGACTCCGACAAATTTAATCGGCGCGCCGGATATTTGCCGCACGGATAAGGCTGCACCGCCGCGGCTGTCGCCGTCTAATTTGGTTAAGATTGCGCCGGTAATGCCGATTTGTTCGTGAAAGGTGCGGGTTAAATTTGCTGCTTCTTGGCCGGTCATGGCATCAACAACTAACAGCGTTTCGTGCGGTTGTACTGTTTGTTTGATGCGGCCCAATTCTGCCATCATGTCTTGGTCGATTTGCAGGCGGCCTGCTGTATCGACGATGATGGTATCAATGCCGATTTGTTTGCCGTGTTCGATGCCTTGGCGGGCAATTTCTACGGGGTCAATGTCTTTGCCTAATTCAAATACTGGTACGTCGATTTGTTTGCCGAGGGTCAGCAATTGGTCGATCGCGGCTGGTCGATAAATGTCGGTTGCGACTAGCAGTGCGGTACGATTTTGCTTGCGGAGGTGCAGCGCTAGTTTGGCCGTAGCTGTGGTTTTCCCGGTTCCTTGCAAACCTGCCATCAGGACAACTGTGGGCCCGGAGTCTGCGGTGGCGAGGGGTACGTTGGTTTCCCCCATGACGCGCACGAGTTCGTCGTGGACGATTTTGATAAATTGTTGGTCGGGACGGACGCCTGAAACGACTTCTGCGCCTTGTGCTTTTGCCGCTACCTCTGAGATGAAGTTTTTGACGACTTGGAGGTTGACATCGGCTTCCAGGAGGGCGCGGCGGACTTCTTTGAGCGCGTCTTGGATGTTGGACTCGGAGATTTTATTTTGTCCGCGCAGTTTTTTCCAGGTGGATTCGAGTCGATCGGCAAGGGCTTCAAACATAGGGCATTGTTGGCTAGTCAGTCTTTTTAATTTTAAGGCTAAATGCGGATGTTTGGATTAATGTTTTGCTATTTTTTGAATAATCCTTTCAGGGCGGGCTAGAAGCGCCACCCCTACTCCCCACAAGACAATTCATCTTTTGTGGAACAGGCATCTTGCCTGTTATTAAAACTGCTGCCCTAAAATTCATCTATTGTGGAACAGGCATCTTGCCTGTTCTTAAAACTGCTATAAGATGTGATTTTTTATGTATTCTGCGATCGCTGGTTGGAGTTGGAAGAGGGTGCGATCGCCCTTTTGGACTTTTTCGATTAATAACCTCCGTCTCAAGGATTCGACGGCTTTGAGGAAGTCTGAAGGGGATAATTCCAGAAGGGCTGGCTTTTTGGAGATTTCGACTGCTTTGATTTGAGTTGCTAACCAGGACATTACTTGTTTTTCGGAGTCTGACAAGCGCTGAAAATGTTGGTGCAATAAATATTCTAAGTCTCCTAAAACTAGGCTATCATAGGATAAAAATTCAGAAATATTGCCACTAAATAAGTCTTGAATAGCAGCAGATACTATATTTAACCACAAGGGGTTGCCTCGGTAAATGTCTATCAATTCTGACCATTTTTCAGATTCAAGTAAACCTTTTTCTATAAATATTTCTCGCGCTGGTTCGCCTAAACTATTGAGTTGCAATGTTTGACAATTTTTCGGGTGGCCTTCTAATGCTGCAATTTCTCTGGGTTTTTCCCAACTGAGCAAAATTAGGGAACTGTTGTGGCATGATTCTATGATTTGTTTGAAGAAGGCGCCATAGTTTTCATAGCCTGGTTTGTAGTTTCCTGCTAGTTGTTGGCTGCTGAAGATTGTTTGCACGTCATCGAGTACGATTAGACAGCGGTGCGATCGTAAATATTGTAGGGCCAATCCCCCCGTGGTTGCCCTTTCTTCGGGGGCGGGCACGGAGGGGGCGGGCACGGGGGCACCGCCCCTACAGGATTTAATTATGTCGGTTTGGAGTGATGCCAGCGGTGGCGTGTTGTGGAGGCTTCGCCAGATGATGCAATCGAATTCCTGTTGAATTTGTGGGATTAGTTGGAGTGTCAGGGCGGTTTTGCCAATACCGGATAAGCCTAAGATGCTGATGAGACGGGTGCGGCCCAAAATCCAGTTTTCTAGGGTGGAAAGTTCGGATGTGCGATCGAAAAATGTCGAGATTTCTGGTGCGTCGTCTAAGTCGATGCGGGGCTGTTTTGCTGTTGCTTGGGGGTTTTGGGGTGAAGTGGGCGATCGCACTTTTTCACGACAAACGTTAAGGTTATGATTAACTGTTACATTCTCACCAACTGTTACATTTTCGCCAACGATTGCTGATTGATAATTATAAATTTTACTATTTTCTAATACAGTCCTAAAATTTGCTTTAGTAATATTTTTTCCTAATTCTTTAGAAAGTATTTTCCAAAGTTGTGATCCGACATTTCTGACATGACTTGGACTTGAGTAAACTTCTTGAGCTATTTGCGTGTAAGTTGTGTCTTGTAAAGTTCCCCGCAGGATAGCTTCTTGCACGTAATCTAAATGCTTTCCCGTCTTAGCAAAAATTAGCTCATCTGCCAGCGTCAAAACTTCGGCAATATCCATAGATTAGCGAGAAGCTGGAGTTTACGCCATTCATTATACCTGACATTTCGTACAATTGTGACATTTTTGATTGTGTCATCTATCTAAAGTCAGGACTTTTCCTACACAGCTCATCCTTTATATTAATTGATTAAGGTATTAGCAGGATATTTTATATGAAGCGAGTGCGGTGGCTCAGCGGTTTGTTCCTCGCTGGGATGTTATGTGTGATGTTAGGGACTATTGGCGCACAAGTGGCACAGGCCCAGCGCCCGATCCATATACTCGACCTGCAATGTCTTGTTACAAAGGGTACACTGGCAGTTGGTGGCCGGAATTCAGGCGGGTTAGCTGATTTGTACAAGGGACCTACAGATATTTCTATAGGCAGACAACTATACACCAGTATTATGACAGTACGCCAGGCCAGTTGGACTTGTAAACTTCCAGGTGGTCGTGCTTCTCTCAGATTAGAGTATGGAGTTGACGATCGAGATGAGATTTCACCCCCCAAAATAGAGGTTTATGTAGATGGAAATCAAGTAGCTTCTCAGGTGGGGAAGCCGGGGAGAATCAATACAATGTTGGCAGATATTAGTAATGGTAAAAGTTTAGCTCTTGAGATTTCTTGTTCCACAGCAAAAAATTGTGACCGAAGACCTTATCACTTCTTCAAATTTCAAATAGAGCCGGGGGCAAGCTCTCCAGGGAGTAGATAAATTATGAGTATTAGCCGCCGTCAATTTAATCGTATCGTCATCTGGGGTGGCGCTTCTTTTGCTGCTTCCGCCACATCCGGCATCTTTTTCCCCAAACCTGCTGAAGCTTATTCCCTAGAATTTCCGATTAGTGCTTTATCAGCCGATCGCGTTTTTAACGGTATTCAAAAATATTGTGGAGCACAGCCCATCCCCGGTGTTCTATCACCCATTATACAAGGCAATAGTAATGTTAGCAGTAAAATAGAATCAGCGGCCGCTAACGCCATTCGCACCGCAGACAAAGAATTTGTAAATCGCAATTTTACCAGCAAAAGAACCGAATTAGCCGTAACTGGCAGCGGTTCTAATTTTGCATCAGATACCAGTCGGCTGTGGGGGCGGCAAAGACAGGATCAAGTCGGCCCGAATGTTGGCTTTGGCTTCGTACAAAAGTGGGAAGATCAGTATAGCGATGCCAAAATTTCCGGCCCGACAATGTGCGCTATTCATAACGCTCAACAAGTCTTAGCCGATCAAAGACTCACACCTCCTGAAATCGCGGCTTCTGTATTGCCAACGCGATCGCGATTGGATGATTGGGGCTCTTGGGGAGGGGATGCGGATGCGTCTGCTGGGAGGAATCCCGGTGCTGTTTTTGCTCAATACGATACAGCCGCCGGTACAGTGACATCTCGCTATGATTTAGTTGAACCGGGGCCGAAAGGTTTTGGGCGTGTTGAGTTTACTATTGAAGCGGAAGATCAGCCTCGGCGGGTGATTTTGGTGACGGTGAGGTTTTAGGGAGAAATCATATCCCCGAATTCTTTAAGAAGTAGGGGATCTAACACAAGAGCATTTTTATAGTTCTCATTTCATCAAAAGAGCCAGTTGATGAATGACACCAACCGAAGCATCTTCGACAATGATTTCTTTGAGTTGTTCACCCAAAACTTGCGAAGCATCAAGAATTTCTAGTCCAGCCAGTTTGCCGTCAGGACTGTAATCAGCAATAATGTCTTCAGTCAATTCTCGATTTTCCGCTGTTCCAGGTTCTAATGACAGTAACTCTATGTAGAGAGCATCAACTTCTCGATCGTATCGTATTCTCATATGATTGAATCCTGTTAGTTAAAGTAATAGACGTTTACTGTCACTACTACAATTTTTTCCGGTGCATCTGTAAAAATTGACTTAACAGCTTTGTAAGCGTAAAACTGTTGATTAATGGGAGATTGATTGTTGAAATCAAATTGAGCGCGGGCTGAAAACTTACCTTGCTTGGCTGGTTGCCAATTGCCCGAACGAATGGCAATAATCACCTCATTTTCGACCGCACCCCGCAGCAGCATTCGCTCTCTGGCATGAGTTGAAAAGTAGATTGGCTTGACCATAGAATTTATTCGGTATCCTTGATAATATTATATCAGAGTATTTACTAGTTTTGCAATTGACCAATCAAATCTAATGCTTTTTGAGCATCGGCGTTCATTCCTTGAGCCCTAAATAAACGAGCCGCTTGCTGCAAATCTGCGATCGCCCCTTGTCTATCTCCCATTCTCACCAACGTAATTCCTCGGTTAGCAAAAGCCTTTGCATAATTGGGATTGAGTTGAATTGCTTGAGTGTAATCAGCTAATGCAGAGCGATCGTTATTGATGCGAAACAGCGCCAATCCTCTGTTAAAATAAGTGTTAGCGCGACCGGGATTGATTTGCAGCGCTTGATTGAAATCGTCGATCGCTCCTTTTTGATCGCCCAAGTCCGAAAGTGCTAATCCTCGGTTGTTGTAAGCCGCTGCAAAGTTTCTATCCAAGCGGATGACTTGAGTATAATCTGCGATCGCCCCTGGTTTATCTCCCATTGCTGACAAAACCAGCCCCCGATTGTAGTAAGCGTCAACATAACCGGCATTTAGGGCGATCGCCTTGCTATAATCAGCGATACTTTTGGGCATTTGTTTCAAATCGAAATAAGCGAGTCCCCGATAGAAATAAGCTTCCGCGTAATCAGATTGAGTTTGAATTGCTTGGTTAAAATCGGCAACAGCCCCTGACAAATCTCCCTTGTCAAACCGAGTTAAACCCCGAACGTAATAAGTCTTAGCATCTTGCGGATTGTTCAGTTTCAGGGGTGCATTCCCCGCAGTAGAAGTATTCACCAAAAGAGCAGAACGATTTAACCCTGCATCGGACAATTTAGCTAGAAAAGTGTTGATAGGAATCGCTGAATTGAATCCTGTTTTAGTAATGGCTAAACCTGTGACAACTTTTCTGTCTCTATCTGTGACACGATCGTAATCGCGATCGCCCTCTCCGTGAATCCCAACTACACGCCCTTCTCCATCAAATACAGGCCCTCCACTCATGCCCCCTTTCGTGACAGCATTGTAGCGCAAAGTATAGCCGTCTGAATGAGTCGGGAGACGGCTGGTAACATAGCCGGGTGAAAACTCAAAATTGCGATCTGGTTGGTCTTTTCTGCTAGCGGGAAGAGCTGGATAGCCAAACACAAAAATTTCTGTTCCAACAGTAGCTTGTTCGGAATCGCCTAAAGTTACAACTGGATAAGATTCTGCACTTTTAAATGTTACTACTGCTAAATCAGGAGCATTCTGGCCTTTCTGTAATAGTACACTACGGGTTACTGGATAGTCTTTTTTCGTATTAGTGCGAATCGTGTAGGTATCCCGATCGGCCACAACGTGATTAGCTGTCAAAACCGTATAAGTCGTGCCTTGTTTAGCAATAATAAATCCAGTTCCGTCACCGCTTGTTTTTCCCTTAATTTGAACCGTAACAGATTCAGCTAATTGGGCAATTTGTTGGGGAGTTTTGGCGAAAACGGGTGCTTGTGCAAAAACAACTATTCCTGCTACCGTTACTGTTCCTGCGAGGATGCTGGTGAGGGAATCAAAGCGCGAATAATCCCTATTCATAGGTGATTGCTGAAGAGTAAGACTTTTTATACTCCGAATAGTATAGATTAAAATAAAATTTCTGAAAACCAGAAAGCCTAGATGTTTTCAGATGATTTCGATTTTTATGACATTTCGTACATTTCGTATATTTCCACCATTGCCGGCATTACTATGCCATATTTTACTTGTATATCTTTTAGGTTAATCAGCTCGAACTGCATCCCGAAACACTTTCAAAGCTTCTTTTTCTTCCGACATTTGCAGGCATCTCCCCAGCAATTCTAGATCCAAATCCGGCAACAGCATACTCCGAGAAACGCGATCGTAACCCTCCGAGTTCAGTTGGTAAATAGCAAACACTCCGTCTTCCCAAAACCAAACTTCCGCTACGTTAAATCTGCGGTAGTATTCCAGCTTGTTGAGAGTTCCGCTAGTAAAAACAACTTCGATCGCCAAATCGGGTGTTTCTCGCTGCCGTCTGTCTTCGCCAAAGTAGTAAGATAAATCTGGTTCCTTGCTGCTGCCTTTTGCTTCCCCTTGGAGTGTAGCGCTACCCGTCGGTGTAAAACTAATATCTTTTTCTAAGAAAAACTGACCTAACATTCCTGCCAGCAGGCATTTAACGGTTTCATGCTTCGACGAACTTGTCATAATTTCCACATATCCGTCCAGGTAAGACAAGCGAACACTGCGAGTGTACTCTAGCAATGAATCCAAAGCTTTGAACTGTTCCCAAGTCATTGATAGCGGCAAAATCAACCGCTGTTCCGGGAGTGCAGTTAATTTGGGGTGAGTGGCAATAGTCATATATACTTTCCCCGATTTGGAATTTCTACTTTTAGATTAGCATAAAAATATATAAAGGGAGAAATTGGGGACTTCGAGCGCTCTTGTTCCCCCCTTGTTAAGCTATGCCTTACTCACATCTTTCTTAACAAAATCAGGCTTGACATTCGGGGGGGAACGGGTAGAAACTAATTG
>NZ_JAUBTK010000041.1:0-64655 GCF_036702455.1 Microcoleus sp. D2_18a_D3 | reverse complement strand
TTGACCTCTCTTTCTACATGGTGATCATGATGACTTAATTCTCTGCAGTCTTCAGGGTTTTTTACCCTTATTTTTTTTCCGTCTCTACTTTTCCGTCTCTACAAAGACGCAGTGGCATCACTGGGATACTATTCCTTTTTCCGTTGTTAAAACTCCGGGTTGCTAATATATTTACCGCGTCACTGCCCCTCGAAAATAGCTCAATCCCTGGAACCACTTTTAAACAAAAGCACCTCTCTGTACAGATAGGTGCTTTGTTGTTTTTGCTGATTAATTTTTAATTTGCTATACCTGTTAAAGTAATTTCGATCGCCCTCAACCCTCAACACGATTTCATGCTATGTGGGAGAAAATTGCCGCGCACATCTGTGAAACAACCGGAGAAACATTTTCGATTGACAATCGCCGTTCCGTCAGCGGTGGCTGCATCAATCAAGGCTATTCTATCAGCAGCAGTTCCCGCACTTACTTCGTGAAAATCAATCAAGCTTCCCAAGTCGCGATGTTTGAAGCTGAAGCGCTGGGTTTGGAGCAAATGGGAGAAACCCAGACGATTCGAGTACCTGAGCCGATTTGCTGGGGAACTGAGGGGAATTCCGCTTACATTGTGCTGGAGTGGTTGGATTTGGGAGGACGCGGGGGCGATCGAGCTTGGGAAGAAATGGGGCGAAAACTGGCGGCAATGCACAAATACACCCCCCCCAACCCCCCCTTGCTAAGGGGGGGAGAAGAGCCTAATTCTACCTTGCTAAGGGGAGTTTTTGGGTGGGAGATTAATAATACGATCGGCTCAACTATACAAATTAATAATTGGACGGCAAATTGGGCAGAATTTTGGGCCGAACATCGGATTGGTTATCAGTTAAAATTGGCTAGGCGTCGGGGCGGTCATTTTCCGCAAGGGGAACGTTTATTAGAGATGATTCCTGAATTGTTAGCGGGTTATGAACCTCAACCCTCGCTAGTTCACGGGGATTTGTGGGGGGGAAATGCGGGGGTGACATCTGCGGGGGAACCGGTGATTTTTGACCCGGCGGCATATTTTGGAGATAGAGAAGTTGATATTGCGATGACTGAGCTATTTGGTGGATTTCCCGCGCAGTTTTACCGGGGATATAATCAGGTTTGGTCTTTGGATTCAGGGTATGAAGAACGCAAAACTCTTTATAATCTATATCACATTTTAAATCATTTTAATTTGTTTGGTGGGAGTTACGAGTCCCAGGCGAATCAGATGATTAGTCGAATTCGGGTTTAGGCATAATATTATTTCCTAATCGCAGATCAACGCAGATCAACGCGGATGTAAGGTTGATCTGCGAGGGTTGCAAGTTTATTTTTGCTTAGCGGCAGCTTTTTTTTTTGCTTCTTTTTCGGCTTTTTTGGCGGCTTTTTCTGCTTCAAATTTTGCTAACTTGGCTAGCTCTTTTTCTTCAGCTATTTTATCGAGATAGTAGTGGTAATCTCCCAAATAAGGGCGAAATTCTCCATCCCGAATCTCGACAATTTTGTTAGCTACTTGGGAGATGAAATAGCGATCGTGCGAAACGATAATTACGGTACCGTCATAATTCTGAATCGCTTCTTCCATCATCTCTTTCGCCGGAATGTCAAGGTGATTTGTCGGTTCGTCCAAAATCAGCAAATTCACGGGAGTCAACAGCATTTTTGCCAAAGCTAGGCGGGCTTTTTCGCCGCCGCTTAAAGCGCCAACCTGTTTGAATACTGTTTCGCCCGTAAATAAGAAACGGCCCAACAAAGTCCGAACTTCTTCATTTTTCCAGTCGGGAACTTCGTCGTGAATCGTTTGCATCACGGTTTTATTCAAATCTAAGGCCTCTGCCTGATTTTGTTCAAAGTAACCGGGGATGACGTTGTGGCCTCCCAATTTGACCGTACCTTCAGTCGGCTTTTCCAAGCCCATAATCATCCGCAGCAGGGTTGATTTGCCGGCGCCGTTGGGACCGAGAAAGGCTATGCGATCGCCCCTTTCAATTAATAAGTCGGCTCCCAAAAATAGGATTTTTTCGCCGTAGGTGTGCACCAAATCTTCAATTATTGCTACTTCGCGACCGCTGCGGGGTGCGGGGGGAAAGCGGAAATGCAAAGTTTTTAATCCGCCGGTGGGGGCTTCGATGCGTTCGATTTTGTCTAACTGTTTCTCGCGGCTTTTGGCTTGGGTGCTACGAGTGGCGCTGGCGCGGAATTTTTCTACGAATGCTTGCTGTTTTTCGAGTTCTTTTTGCTGGCTTTCGTAGGCGCTGAGTTGGGCTTCTCTGGCTTCTGCTTTTTGCAGCAGGTAGGAGGAGTAGTTGCCGAGGTAGGTGCTGGAAACGCCGCGTTCGGTTTCGACGATTTGGGTGCAAAGCCGATCGAGAAATTCCCGGTCATGGGATACGATTACCATTGGGGTTGTCAGCCCTTTGAGGTAAACTTCCAGCCATTCGATGGTTTCTAAGTCGAGGTGGTTGGTAGGTTCGTCTAGCAGGAGGATGTCGGGTTTTTGGAGGAGAATTTTGCCCAAACTCATCCGCATTTGCCAGCCGCCGCTGAAGGCGCTGACTAATCGATCGCCGTCTTCGGGTTCAAATCCGATTTCGGGGAGAATTTTCTCGATTTGGGCTTCTAAACCGTAGCCGTTTAAGCCTTCAAATTGCCGTTGCAGCCGATCCATTTTGTGGATCAGTTCGTCGAGATTTTCTGGGGTGGAGGTTTCCAAGTCTCGATGCACTTGCATCAAGGATTCGTGGACTTCGTTGGCTTCGCTGAAGGCGCGCCAAAATTCTTCTCTGACGGTGCGAGTCGGATCTACTTCAAATTCTTGGGAGAGGTAGGCGATGTGGAGGCTGGCGGGGCGAATGACTTCGCCTGCCGTGGGTTCGATTTCGCCGGCGATGATTTTGAGTTGGGTGGATTTGCCGGCACCGTTGACGCCTACTAAGCCGATGCGATCGCCTGGCTTGACTTCCCAGGTGACATCTTTGAGTACGACGCCTGTGGGGTAAATTTTACTGATGTGTTCGAGTCGCAGCATTGTTGTGGGGACTGGGGAAGGGCTGGTTTAGCGGCGGATGGGATGCCGGCGCTGAGGTCGAGTTAATCTTAACAAATTTTAATTATATTTAGGGTATTGCCAGATTTTGATTTGGTAGGAGTTACGCGAAGAAACCGGGTTTCTCTGAAAAATCGCAGATTCTCAACTAGAAATCTACGAAGAAACCGGGTTTCTGCCCTCGACGTGGGTGCAGGACTATTTGGGTGGGGCGATCGGGCGATCGTGTTGTTTCTGATTGAATTTCTCGAATAATGGTTGAGACTTCTGCACATTATAATAGTGAGTGTCAACCTCGATAGCAAAAGAGAGCGATCGTGCCAGCAAGAGACATTTATCATCAAGTTGTCAAACAGGCTCTCATTAAGGCTGGCTGGACAATTACCCACGATCCGTATCCCTTGGCTTGGGCGAAGAGAAACCTATCGATATTGCTGCCGAACAGCTATTAGCTGCTGAGAACAACGATCGCAAGATAGCCGTTGATGTTAAAAGTTTTATCAGAGAGTCTAGAATTGCAGATTTAGAGCAAGCTTTGGGTCAATATACTCTTTACTATGACATCTTAAAACGGACGTAATCAGAAAGACAAGTGTATCTTGCAATTCCAATAAATGCTTTTACAGAGCTTTTTGAAGGAGAAAATTTTGGTCATATATTGCTAGATAATAACCGCCTAAATTTGTTTTTTTTTAACCCAAAAATAGAGGAAACAGTACAATGGATAGCTTAAATAATTATCGCAAACTTGTTAAGCAGCTCCTTAGTTAATACGCTGAAATTCCGGTTTTTGACAGTAGGAGCCAAAAAGAAATAATTTTTGATTTGGAAAATGACCGTTATATGTTAATAAATATAGGTTGGTTTAACGAGCAGCGCATTCACTATTGCGTGATTCATATTGATATTATTGACGGTCAGGTGTGGATTCAAGCAAATAATACGGATCGCCTGATTGCTGAGGAGTTGCAGCGGGAGTTCCTGCCGAATCAATTGTTTTGGGGCTTCAACCGCCTGATGTTAGACCTTATACTGCTTATGGAGTGCCTACTAGGGAGCAGCAGCGAGAATCTTTGAAAGTATGATGGAGTGGAAGGGATTTGAATGGGAGGGCGATTCCCTACGGGGTAGCTTCGCTTCACGGACTTCAAAAACCTTTAAAGCAGGCGATGGGAGAAGGTTGTAGAAAAGTGAGGGTGAGAAGGTGCGATCGCTTTTAGGAGTGAAGGGGCGATCGTCACTCAATATCCTGTTTTCTAAAAGTGGTAAATAAGTGTATGTGACCAAGATTTTAACTACAGAGCAATACCGCAATCTGACAAACGCATTAATAAATTTATTACAATAAAATCATTCACGTAATTTTTCCTTAACCCAGGATATCCTCCTGGCGGATTCGCTGTGGGAAGATGTCCGTATGGAGCCTGGATTGAAAAAGTAATATCGTTATAATTTTTTAGACCTGCACTGCCGTCACTGTGAGGAGCGTACCATCCTATGGTTCTACGAAATTTCTCATTTAATTCGCTTTGAAGTCTTCTCTGATTCATTTGCTGAGCGGCACTTCCTTCTCTTTTTCCATAGGTAAACATAATGGACAGTGCATTCTTCTCTCCTATTTTCTCTCCTATTTCTGATATAATTCGCCTTTGTACACTCAACCCAAAGCGACCATTGCTATATTTAAGCCAAAGTCGATCTATAGTACAAATGTCTTCACAGGGGGTATGTTTAGCAGTTACTGGAGTGGCATAGTTCTCGACGCTGTTGTAATTTGTTACGCGAAGTATCATATTGTTGGTTTCTTCGTCAGCTTCTCTCCATTTTCCCTCTGCTAGTAGGTCACGAAGGCGTCTGTAATCGCAGCGATAGCTATTGGACGCGCTGGTGTCAAGTGATACTTCAAGATTTGAATAATCTACTTGATTAGTGTAATTCTGGCTTGATGCTTTACTAGCTTGAGTCCTACTTGATGCCTGACTAGCTTGATTACTGCTTGATGCTTGTGACACCACGAAGTAGGCAACTACAGCCAGCACAATTAAAATTAAAATCCACATTGATACTTTCCTTGATTAGGTAATCAGGGGAATTGCCACTCAATCCCCTGATGGTTGTGTCTACTGGTAAAAATTAATCAAAATTGCTTTATCCGCCATAATTACCGCTACCATAGCCTGTTTCTTTGGCTATCTCTAGCATGGTCGATTGATTTGATTTTACTTTTTTTAGTTCCCTTTCTACTTTCTCTCTTTCTTCCTGGTCTGCTATTCCGATTTGCTCTTCAAACTGAGCTATTATTGTCGAGTTGGGAATATCAGAAACCTGTGAGGGTGATAAAATTCCTTGAGCCAAAGCCAAAGTAGCCATAATATTCCGAATTGTCTCGGCAAGGTTGTATGGTAAACTCACTTTTTTCAACTCCTATGCGTTGGTAATTTGTACAAATGAATGTTAGTCATCTGCTGGTACTTAAACATCGCCAACACGATTAACAGTCAGGTAAAGACTGCAATTCATCGAACAAGGCATCCAAGTATTCACTAGAATCTGCCTGTTCCACTCCGCATATACCATGAGCTATTTTCTAGAAAATATGCTTATTCTCAATCTTAGTTTGAACGTACCATTGACCATTCTTTGTATAAAAGTGATCGTGCATGATTCCAGGATTATCTGGCTCAAGACCTAGCTTGTCATCAGATTCTAAAATGTTCCTTTCTCCCCTGATGGTTGCCAATTTATAATATAGACGGTTTTGTCTGTGATATTTTGGTCCATCCCAATCAGTATATGCCATGATAATTTCTTTCGTTAGTATTGCTAATGGAAATGTGTAAACATAATTTATAGTAAAGCTTCATCTTTAGCTTGACCAGTGATAAAAAGTGACAAAAAGTGAGAAATAGTAGCAACATCTTGGAAATTGTGCTAAAATCTACCCACAGCAATGTGCGCGCACGGTCAAAGTGTCATAAACCCTGCCAGCACAACCTCAACTCGGACACTACCTTTAAGAGGATTTAACCCATGACTGTGGATGAAGCTCTCGCCATTGTCGAAACAGTCCTAGAGGATGACGAACAGTTAAACGACGTGCAAGAGCTAATCTTCAAACAGTGCTGGGAAGGCAGACAGTCTTATGAGGAAATTGCTAAACTTTCTAAATATGATGATGAATATATTAAAGCGGCTGGCTATAAACTCTGGAAGTTACTCTCAGACGCTTTTGACGAAAAAGTAAAAAAAAGTAATATTAAAGCAGTTATCAAACGATACTTGCGGCGACATCAAGTGACTTTACATCGAACTCAAGTTATTGGAGTTAATCTCAGCGGTGCTAACTTAAGCGGAGCCAGATTATTGCTCACAAACTTAAGTGAAGCCGATTTTTATCAGACTGATTTAAACAAATCAATTGTAACTGAGGATAAGACAGCATCAGATGAAATTATCAAGGCTGAAGACGCACATAACCAGGGAATTTTGTCGAGCATAAGAGAACGCATTTATCACTGGAATGATTTGCGCTTTCACTGCGAAGAACAAGTGAAAATTGCCGAAGCGCTCGATCGCACAAACACCCTCTTTTTCCCCAACTCCAAAGCCCGCCTCACCACACCCGCAGGTAGACAAAACCAAGAACCAGATTTCCTCATATTCCACCAAGGCAAATGGGGTATCCTGGAAATATGGCATCCCGATACAGAAAAAGATGAAACGCGCGATCGCCTGTTTGCATCTCACGGTATCAGCATCATCCACTATTGCGATGCTAACAGATGCACAGAAGAACCCGATCGCATTGTCCAAGAGTTTTTAGATTTATTGAGTCAGGGATAGGGCGAGTGGTTTTCCGATGGGGGGCGATCGCATAGGGGCCCAGAAACCGGGTTTTTTACGATAAGACGCGTTGTATACCCCAGATTCGGTAAAAAACCCGGTTTCTTTGCTTGCAGTGCGTAAGTGCATAAGGGCGATCGCACTTCGTAACAAAGTAGATTTTGCCTTGACAAATTACTCGATTTGTGATATGCACGAGTTGTGGAAATTTTTAAGGGCGATCGGGCAAACACCGCTCAGCTATATTTCCCTGAAGACTCAGCAGCATTAGCCAGCCGCTCCACGCCCGCTCGCACAATTACCGCCAAATCTGCGATCGGCATACATTGAATTTTTTTAAGCATATCGTTCGTATCCATCGGTTCCCGCATCGGCTTCCCGTCGAGATGACCTATGAGTTCTTCTAGCGTGAAACCAGCTCTAATAGCAATCTGAGTCAAATTTTCCGTATCCGGGATGCTCTGGCCTTTTTCCCACAACTGTACAGCAGTCGAGGACACGCCCAAAAGCTTGCCAAAAGCTCGCTGGCTCAGGTCGCCACGCGCTAACTTAACAATCTCGATCAGTTTTCTCTTACCTTCTGCATCCACAATCGCAGTTACCACTTAACCACACTTAACAAGTTTACTTCTCAATTTATGATTTTTCCACTTGTTATTGACAACAAAACTTATCGCTGCTACTCTGACAACTATACCAATCAGTAACAACTATGATTTTAATAACACCTTAAATAGCTCGCCATCTACTGTCCTTACCCAGAAGACTCAGCAGCAGCAGCGAGCCTATCCATCACAGCTCTACCAATCACTGCCAACTCACTAATCGGCATACATTGAATTTTCTTAAGCAGCTCGTTGGTATTGACAGGTTCCGGCATTGGCTTACCTTCGAGATGAGCCATCAACTCTTCCATTGTAAAGCCCGCTTTTGCCGCAATCTGAGTCAAATTTTTCGTATCCGGGAGTACCTGGCCCTTTTCCCAATACTGAACAGCAGACCCAGAGACTCCCAATAGCCTACCAAAAGCGCTAAAACTCAGGTCGCCACGGGCTAGCTTAACAACTTCGCTCAGTTTCTTCCTAGCTTCTGCGTCCACAGTATTAGTCACCAGATCAACACAACTCCTAGTTTACTTATCTACCAAAGAATCTGTCTTTCTTGCTTGACAGCAAAAAGTTTACCAGTTAAATTGTAAATACTTTTGAAATCATAATTGTATTTGTAGCCAATCAGGGGCAGTAAAATGACTCGCAAGACACGCAATACACGTCAAAGCCTTACAGCCTCCGGTTGGCTAAAACCCCAGCGCTGGCAAATCTCCAAAATGGAAGCAGCCGAAGCCCTGAGAATGCCCCTCAACCGCATAGTCAAAGTCTACCCCAAACAACATCAAGTAATAGTCGTTTACCTGAACCAGAAAGGACAAAAATGCAGTTCCTTTTTCAGCTACAGACTATTTGCCAGATGGCAACAAGAGGCGATCGCAGCAATTGCCAGTTGTCGAAACCAGCAAATCCTAGCACCCCTAGAAGTCATTGTACAATACGACCTCGAACATTTCAAATATCCAGTGGCGATCGCCGATGCAATTTGGGAAGCCCTACTCAACCACATCTCCCGCGTAACAAGGGAACTGAGGCTGAGCCAACAATGCGCCTAGTCCCCCATCCCTCCATCAATTAGTAGAAGCAGCCAACTCAGCCAAACGTTCCTGCTGATCCTGAGAAATGCAAGTTTGAATAATCCCCTCAATATCCCCTTCCAAAACACTATTGAGCGAGAAATTCTCCCCCAAACGGTGGTCGGTAGCCCGATTGTCCTTATAGTTGTAAGTGCGGATCTTCTCCGATCGCGAACCAGTACCAACCTGAGCCAAACGCCGCGACTTCACCTCATCCTGCTGCTCCCGCAACTTCATCTCATAGAGCTTAGCCCGCAAAATCTGCATCGCCCGCTCCTTATTCTGCAACTGACTGCGCTCCTCAGTACAGAAAATCCGAATTCCCGTCGGCTTGTGAAACAAATCCGCAGCAGTTTCCACCTTGTTCACATTTTGACCGCCAGCGCCGCCCGATCGAGCCGTGCTCATCTCAATATCCTTCGGATCGATGTGAATCTCCACATCATCCACCTCCGGCATCACAGCCACCGTCGCCGTCGAAGTATGCACCCGGCCGCCAGCCTCAGTCACAGGCACTCGCTGCACCCGGTGTACTCCAGCCTCAAACTTCAGCTTGCTGTAAACGCTGTCGCCCGTAACTTCCAGAATCACCTCTTTAAAGCCGCCCATTTCCGCCAGCGACTCGCTCACCAACTTCACCTGCCAGCCTTGAGTTTGAGCGTAGCGCGAATAGAGCCGCAGCAAATCTCCCGCCCAAATACTAGCCTCATCTCCGCCAGTACCCGCCCGAATTTCCAGCATAATATTCTTGTCATCGTTCGGGTCGCGGGGGAGCAGCAAAACCTTCAAACGACTTTCCAAATTCTCCAGCTTCGCCTCAAGTTCCTGAACTTCCAGCGCAGCCATTTCTTGCATATCTCGATCGCCCGCAGCTTCCTTGAGAACCTGTCGCGCGCCCACCAAATCTTCCTGAGTGGTTTTCCACAGAGCAAAAGTATCGACCACTTCCTCCAAGGACGATCGAGCTTTCGCTACCCGTTGAAACTCTTGATTGTCTCTAGCCACATCCGGGTCAGCCATGCGGCGAGTCAACTCATTAAAAGTTTGCTCTACCGACTTCAATTTATCCAGCAAATAAGATTCAGCCATTGTCAGTTGTCCTTTGTCAATCGATTTTAGATTTTAGATTTTAGATTTTAGATTTTAGATTTGAAGAACAGTTGGGATAGAATCTCGATCAAACTCAACTGCCTGCATAGCAAGTCTTCAATCTAAAATCTAAAATCCGAGGGCGGTAAGTTGCCAGTAGAAAGAACTACTCTCAACAAACTGCGGACAAATGACAATCCGGCTACTTCTTCTTTTTGCCTTTACCAGCAGCCTTAGAAGCATCTGCTTTCGGATCTTCCATTTTCAGCGGTCCAGAGGAAGCATCTGCCTTCGGCATTTCTACCTCGGTCATGCCGTATTTCCGCATAAAGCGCTCCACACGACCTTCAGTATCAATAATCTTCTGAGTGCCAGTATAAAAAGGATGATTTCCCGACCAGACATCAACTTGAAGCTTTGGTCTAGTTGAACCCACAGTCATCACAAGTTCCCCGTTGCAATAAACCTGAGATTCGGGATACCACTCAGGGTGAATGCCTTCTTTTGCCATTGTTTTTTACTCTCTAATTTTTGACTTTACAACCATTTTAGCTGCCGCAGGACTTGTACACCAACAACAGCAGCAATTTTGCCTTATACCTTTTGGAACCAGGAATCAGGAATCGGAAATAAACTTGAAAAAAAGGCAGATAAAATCTGAATGATTCTTGCCTTTTCTTTCTTCCTTCTTCCTTCTTCCTTTTTCCTTCTTCCCTCAATCCGTCAATCCGAACTTCCGTTACATCCGTTACATCCGTTAAAAAATCCGTTGCCGAACTTTCATTACATCCGTTACACAATCCGTTACACAATCCGTTGCCGAACCTCGATTACCGCTTCGAGTATTGAGGAGCCTTGCGAGCTTTCCGCAAACCGTACTTTTTCCGTTCTTTGGCCCGCGGGTCGCGAGTCAAATAGCCCTCAGTCTTAAGAGGCTTGCGGTTGTCCGGGTCTAATTGACAAAGTGCTCTAGCGACACCCAAGCGAATCGAGTCAGCCTGACCTGTCAAGCCACCGCCTTCGACTTTTACCAAAATGTCGTACTCATTTTCCAGACCCAAAGTTTCCAGAGGGGCCTTAGCGAGAGCCAAATAAGTAGGGTTGAATTGCAGGTACAAATCCCCCTCTTTACCATTGACAGTCAGTATGCCAGTGCCGGGAACCAAGCGCACCCGCGCTACGGAACGCTTGCGGCGGCCGGTACCCCAGTACACAGCGCGACCCGATGTATCTGTTGCTTGCATTACTCATTTCCTCCCGGAATCGTGTGAACAATTAATTCTTCTGGTTTTTGAGCTTGGTGCGGGTGGTTGGGGCCAGCGTACACCTTCAGTTTAGTAAACAGTTGTCTGCCGAGAGAAGTGTGAGGCAGCATTCCCCGTATAGCTTCTTCGACGATTCTTTCGGGCAAACGTGCTTGCAATTTGGCAAAAGTTTCTGTTTTCATCCCGCCCGGTCTTCCAGAATGGCGGCGGTAGATTTTCTGGGTACGTTTTTTGCCAGTAACAGCGATTTTGTCGGCATTGATGACAATTACGAAGTCACCGGTGTCCATAGAAGGAGTGTAAGTCGGTTTGTGTTTCCCCCGGAGGTACATGGCAACTTCAGTTGCCAGACGGCCCAGCCGCTGGTCGGCGGCATCGACCACGTACCACTTGTGCTCTAGGGAGTCTTGAGTAGGGACGTAAGTTTTGTTCATTGTTTGTTGTTAGTTGTCTATTAACTGTTAACTGTTGTTAGTTGTCAGTTGTCAGTTGTCAGTTGTCAGTTTTTAATTGTTAGTTGTCCTTAGTTTTTTATTAGTAGTTACCTAATGACTAATGACTAATGACTAATGACTAATGACTAATGACTAATTTTGGCTGAGTGTCGTACCAGACCTCTGGGGGAAAGGGAAATTCTGAATAGCCAACCCGCAGCAGGCACAAACCTTGAGCGGGAGCGGCATATTTTACCATTTCTCGGCGTTCGTTGACCCAGATATCTGTGAAATTGTCGATCGGCCTTTCCCCGCGACCCACCTGCACCAGCAACCCCACCAGCAGCCGCATCATCCCGTACAGAAACCCGCTCGCCTGAACCTCAATATAGATAAGAGGCCCAGAACGGTGACACTCTGCAGCTTGCACGTCCACCCAGGAATGGGGGCGGGCTGATCCCGCGCGGTGGAAAGCAGCCAGGTGATGCCGCCCGATGAGCGGTGTCAAAGCTGTCTGAATCAAAGATTCATCCACAGGGGCGTGATAGCAGTGCCAAGCAAAAGGACGCACAAACAAATTAGGGGTCGGATCTGTATAAAGGGTGTAGCGATAGCGCCGCCAACTGGCTGAGAACCGAGCGTGCCAGGTAGGTTCCACCTTTGCCGAAGCTCGAATTAAAATATCTTTTGCCAGTCGAGAGTTGAGAACGCTTGCCCAGCGGTGAGCCGGAATTGGACCCTGGGCGTCAAAATGGGCTACTTGAGCAGCGGCGTGAACTCCCGCGTCAGTTCTCCCAGCAGCGTGCAGCGTTACCGGGCGTTCCAGAACAGTCGATATTGCTGTTTCAATTTCTTCTTGTACTGTACGCTGGTTCGGCTGTCGCTGCCAACCGTGAAAGTTAGTGCCGAGGTATTGGATTACTAGAGCAACGCGCTGTATCGATTGGGGATTTTCGATTGGGGATTTTGGATTGTCAGTCATAAATCACAAATCTCCAACCCAAAATTGAATTAAACCAGTTCAACGATCGCCATTTCGGAATTGTCTCCTTGACGGGGGACAGTTCGCACTACGCGGGTGTAGCCCCCGTTGCGCGAGCCGTACCGTTCTTGGGCTGCTTCAAACAAGGCGTGTACTAACTGTTTGTCGTAGATAAAGCCCATAGCTTGCCGGCGAGCGGCCAAGGAGCCATCTTTTGCCAGGGTAATCATTCTGTCCGCCTCTGGGCGCAGCGCTTTGGCGCGGGCGAGAGTGGTAGTAATTTTACCGTGGCGGATTAATTCGGTGGTCAGCGAGCGCAGTAGGGCGCGACGCTGGTCAGCCGGTTTGCTGAGTTGGGGAACGCGACAGCGGTGACGCATGGCAGTTGGTAATTGGTAATTGGTAATTGGGCGCCGGGATAGATAGTCTGCGAACTCGGGGGGTGAATTCTTTAACTTAAAAACTCACCGACTTAAGATTCAGAACTTTTTAACCCGTTACCCGTTGATTAACTTTTAGCTGATTTTTCCTGGGGCAAGGTAATGCCCAAGCGTTTTTGTAAAGCTTCAATCACTTCTTCTGCGGACTTCTGCCCGAAATTCTTGATCTCGAGCAAGTCTTCTTGGGTATAATCCAATAAGTCTGCGACTGAGTTGATCTGAGCCCGCTTGAGACAGTTGTAAGCCCGGACGGACAACTGCAATTCTTCGATCGGAATTTGGCTGGTAGGATCGGCTTCACCGGGATACTCTGGTTTGAGAGAATCTTGGGTGATGTCTTTGAGAGGTGCAAATAGATCTACCAGGATGTGGGCAGATTGACTCAAAGCTTCTTGAGGAGTCACGCTGCCATCAGTCCAGATTTCCATAATCAGCCGGTCTTTCTCGACCGTGCCGCCTACCCTAGCATCTTCAACGCTGTAGTTGACTCTGCGAATCGGCATAAAGATGGCGTCAATTTGGAGAAAATCCAAAGCCGATCCATCATCGCGACTGCGGTCTACTGCTCGGTATCCGATGCCTTTTTCAATTCTGAATTCCATTTCCAGAACTGAGCCTGGGGAGAGAGTTGCAATGTACTGGGATCGATCGATCAATTCCACCTCTGAGGGCAAATCGAATCGATCGGCCGTAACTGTTACAGGCCCCTCAATCCGCAACCTGCCGATTTGCGGCTGCTGAGAATGAGTTTTGAGGACGACCTCTTTCATGTTCAGGAGAATTTCTAGAACATCCTCACGTACCCCTTCGATCGTGGCAAACTCGTGATTGACGCCCGCGATTCGGACTGAAGTTACTGCCGTTCCTTCTAAGTTTGACAGCAGAACTCGCCTCAGCGCATTCCCAACAGTTGTTCCTTGACCGCGATCGAGCGGTTCCAGGACAAATTTTCCGTACTGACTGCGGTCTTTGTCAGTGTTAGACTCTATACATTCAATTTGAAACTGCGCCACGGAGTGACCTCCCTTTTCCACTTTGGATTTTTGATTTTGGATTTTAGATTGCAGAGCATACCCCTGAACGGATTTCGGATTTTGGATGGACGGGGCAACAGTTAGAACCATTAGTTTTTGACTTTAAGCAGTTAGCCATTATCCAAAATCTAAAATCTAAAATCTCAAATCGTTTTAGACTCTACGCCGCTTGGGAGGGCGACAGCCGTTGTGAGGAATTGGGGTAACATCTCTAATCAGGGTGATTTCCAGTCCCGCCCCTTGCAGCGCCCGAATAGCAGTTTCTCGACCTGCTCCGGGTCCGCTCACCATTACTTCTATTTGGCGCATTCCTTGGTCGTTGGCTCTGCGGGCAGCACTTTCTGCTGCTGTTTGAGCTGCAAAGGGAGTGCCCTTTTTAGCTCCTTTAAAACCGCTGGAACCTGCGGATGCCCAGGATATCACTTCGCCGTTGAGGTCGGTAATAGTTACAATCGTGTTGTTAAAGGTAGACTGGATGTAGCCTACCCCATTGGGTACATTCCGTTTCTGCTTTTTTGCACCAGATTTCTTGCCTGTTTGTGGTCGCGCCATATTAGTCTCTTTAACGTTTCTCTCAACTAATGTCCCGAAGCGCTAGGAGCCAGCAGCCCCCAGCGTATTTTTCCAAAAAAGATGTTACTTCTTGGAAGGAGCCTTTTTCTTGCCCGCAACTGTTCGGCGGACGCCACGACGGGTTCTGGCGTTGGTACGGGTTCGTTGTCCCCGCACCGGCAGACCCAAACGGTGACGCCGACCGCGATAAGTTCCGATGTCCATCAGGCGCTTGATGTTCATTGACTCCCAGCGCCGGAGGTCTCCTTCGATTTGGTATGTGGTTTCTACATGAGCCCGCAGAGCTGTCACGTCGGCCTCTGTTAAATCCTTGACGCGAGTGTCAGGATTTACGCCTGTTGCAGCGATAATTTTTTGGGCCCGCGACAAGCCTATTCCGTAAATGTATGTCAGACCTATTTCGACGCGCTTATCGCGTGGAAGGTCTACCCCGGCAATCCGTGCCACACTTTTGTCTCCCTAGTTTTCCTGTTTGGCTACAATGTTCAATTAGGATGCACCTGCGTGCATTGCCCAATCTTCTTTTTTTCTAACCTTGGCGCTGTTTGTGTTTCGGGTTAGTGCATATCACCATCACTCGACCGCGACGGCGGATGACGCGACATTTCTCACAAATTTTTTTGACAGATGCTCGAACTTTCATCTTTCTTCCTGCCTGGAGAACCCCGCTCTACCGGAGAGCAGGCACGCTGGGACTGCCCGTAGAGCGGTGGGAGGAGAGGCTGGGCAAGGTGTAGGCCTCTCCTCGATTAAATTGTATAAAGTGCGGGTTGTTTCATGAAGGAGCCCGCTTGCACCCACTCCCATTGCTGGGGTAAAGTTCGCCTGCACAAAACAAAAATGTTGGCGAGCGATACTTTTACGGCGTAGCAATGACTTAACCCGGTACACCGGTGGGTTGTTGACGCCCTTCTCGGCAACACTACAAACGTAGCATTATAGCATAAATTTGAAGCTTTTTACCAAATTCTCTCTAATTAAACTTAGAATTAGTTTTTAGAAAGTTTTATCTAAGCCTATTTTTTCCGAAGGCGATAAGTAATCCTGCCTTTGGTCAAGTCGTAGGGAGTCAATTCGACTTTGACGCGATCGCCAGGCAGAATTTTGATGTAGTTGCGGCGGATCTTGCCGGAAATGTGAGCTAGCACGTTAAACCCATTATCTAGGTCAACGCGAAACATCGCATTCGGCAGGGATTCCGTCACTGTCCCTTCCATTTCAATTAAATCTTGCTTAGACAATTTGGTATTTACCTCAACTCTACATTTGATTAACTAGGAGTGTCCCGCTGTTTACATCAACACCTATTTACTGGTAGGAGTGAAACGGGAAGCGGGGCAAGAATTCGGGCGACTCGATCGACTTCTTGACTCAACCAACGGCTCGCTTTAGCTTTACTTGAGTAAAGTTGTGGCAATTAGTATCGAGTTCAATCCGGTCTCTAGCAACCCTCACAAAACCTGATAGCACAAAAAGCTCCTAGTTAACATATCTTAGCAAAAGCTTGTGAGTAACAAGCTGTATTGAGAGGGTTCAAGAGTCGATCGAGAGAGATTGTTGCAGTTCTGCGGTGACTAATTCCATTGCTCGATCGCCATCAACCGCAACTAACTGTTGGCGGCCGCTGTAAAAATCAATCAAAGGCTCAGTTTGCTCGCGATAAACTTGCAACCGGCGGCGGATCGTCTCCTCATTGTCATCCTGCCGGCCCCGCGACAGCAGGCGAGACACCAAAATTTCGTCAGGCACGTCAAGATTAACAGCTTTGAGACCAAATTTTGGGTTCGGTGTACTCCCCTCGGCACCGCTAAGCTCCTGGAGCAGTTTGTCTAAAAAAGTTGCCTGGGCAACTGTGCGAGGAAAGCCGTCAAGAATCCAGCCAGCATTAGCGTCCGGTTCATTCAAGCGTTCCTGCACGATATCCATCAGCAATTGGTCGGGAACCAACTCACCCCTGTCCATGTAAGCTTGCGCCTTTAGACCCAAGGCAGTTTTCGCAACCACGCAGGCGCGCAGGATTTCGCCGGTAGAAATGTGGGGTATTTTCCAGAGAGCGCCTAATATCTGAGCCTGAGTTCCCTTTCCCGCCCCTGGAGGCCCCATGAAAATAAATTGCATTGCGATTACTTCACCATTCCTTCATATCGTTGGGAGATGACGTAAGTTTGAATTTGCTTAGCAGTTTCGATCGCCACACCTACTAGAATCAGTAGGGAAGTTGCGCCAAAACCTCTAAAAGTTTGCACGCCGATCGCGCTTTCTACAGCAGTTGGTACAATGGCCACCAGACCGAGAAAAATCGCTCCCAAGAAAGTCAAACGGTTCAAAACCTTCTCCACATAATCACTCGTTTTCTGACCCGGACGAATTCCAGGAATGCTAGCACCCATTTTTTTCAAGTTCTGAGACATATCTACGGGGTTGACAATCAACGAAGCGTAGAAATAGCTGAAGAACAGAATCAAAGTCAGATAAAATAGCGCGTAAGCCCAAGGCGTCGGCCCGTTCGGACTCAAAACATTAGCAACTTGAACCAAAAACGGGTTATTGAGAGACTGAGCGAGGAAAGAAGGCACAATCAACACCGAAGATGCAAAAATAATCGGCATCACTCCGCCTTGATTCAAGCGCAGGGGCAGATAACTCCGGCTCTCCCGATAAACTTTGCGGCCGACTTGGCGGCGGGCCGAAATAATCGGAATGCGGCGAGTACCTTCCTGAACAAAAACAATCCCGACAATCGTCACCAAAAAGACCAGCAGCAGAACGACTACACGGCCGACAACTTGCGTGTCCCCACTTTGAGCCAATTCAAAAGTTTGTCCCAAAGAGCGCGGCAATACCGACACAATATTGATAAAAATCAGCAGCGAGGCTCCGTTCCCGATACCTCGCTCCGTCACCACTTCCGATATCCACATCACAAACATTGAGCCGGCTGTCAGAGCCAAAGCAGTTTGTGCTATGAATAAAGGCGATGGAGATTGAGCAAAAGGGCTGACCCAAATCGCAATGCCAATACTTTGCAAAATTGCCCAGCCCAAAGAAACGTAGCGAGTAATTTGAGAAATCTTGCGCCGCCCTGCTTCTCCTTCATTTTTCTGCAACTCTTCTAAGCTTGGCAGAGCCGCAGTTAGAAGTTGCACAATAATTGAAGCATTAATGTAGGGCAAAATCCCCAGCGCGAAAATCCCCAAAGCTGACAAGCCACCTCCTGAGAACAAATCCAAAAAGCCAATTAAAGGGCTATTTTCGACGTTTTGGGCAAAGGCGACTCGATCGATGCCGGGGACTGGCAAGTGGACACCCAGGCGTACTAAAATCAGTAAGCCAATGGTTACGAGGATGCGGCCTCGTAAACCAGCAGCTTGAGCCATCTGCATGAACGTCTCTTGTGCAGTTGGCGCTTTCTCTCTACTAACGTCCATAGTTACGATTTGGGATTTTAGATTTGGGATTTTCGACTAAATCATTTTCTGATAGCAAGCTTGAGGATTTGAGATTTGGACATACTCTCAAACCTCAAATCTTCACGCAACTAATTCGCAACTTCCGCCTGCAGCTTCAATTTTTGTGCGAGCACCTGCGGTAAAAGCCGAGGCGCGCACTTGCAAAGGTACATTCAGTTCACCATCTCCTAAGATTTTCAGCGGCCCATCGTCTGTGGTGACAATTTTTGCTTGGATCAAAGAGGTGAGAGTAACTTCGGTGTTTGCTGGCAGCGATGCTAATTTACTTACATTAATGGTAGTGTACTCTTTCCGGTTCACTAGAGGGAAGCTTTTCAACTTGGGGAGACGGCGGTAGAGAGGATTTTGACCTCCTTCAAAACCGGGTCTAGTGCCGCTACCGGCTCTAGATTTTTGACCGCGCATCCCTTTGCCGGAGCTCGCGCCTTGACCGGCAGAAATACCTCTGCCCAAGCGTCGGGGGCGCTTTTGGGAGCCTGCTTTGGGTCGGGCGTCTTGCAATCTCATAGTTTTAGTAATTGGTAATTGGTAATTGGTATTTAGAGAGGGGGTACGCAGTAGTTTTGAGTGCGTGAGTTTTAAGTTGCGGATTTTTTTATTTTCACCGCAAGCACTTAACACTCAAAACTTACAGTTTCCCATTCTCGCGTGCCCTAACCGTAGAGATTTTCTACTGGAATTCCGCGCTCTTGAGCAACTTCGGACAAGGTGCGGAGGGTGGAGAGGGCATTGACTGCGGCTCGGGCGTTGTTTAAGGGATTTCCAGAACCTAGCTGTTTGGCTAAGATATTGCGGACTCCTGCTAGTTCGAGAACAGTTCGCACTGCTCCCCCTGCAATTACCCCGGTTCCCGGAGCGGCCGGCCGCATCATGACTTTAGCTCCGCCACCGTCACCGTTGATGGGGTGAGGGATGGAGTTAGATTTGGTGAGGGGGACTTCAATTAGGTGCTTTTTGCCGTCAGCGACGCCTTTTTTAACGGCACCGATTACGTCGCTAGCTTTGCCGACTCCTACTCCAACTTGACCGCGTTCGTTGCCGATAATGACTATGGCGCGGAAGCTGAGTTTTTTACCACCTTTGACTACTTTGGTAACGCGCCGAATCTGAACAACCCGTTCTTGCCATTCGGATTCTTTTTCGCGCCCTTTGTTGTTGCTGCTGCTTTTTTTCTTGTTGCGCTGTTCTTTTTGTTCTGCCATAGTTTTGTTCTTTGGGAATTGGGGATTAGTAACTGGTAGTTGGAAATGAGAAATTAACAATTAGGAATTAAGAATTTTGTTGTATATTCTTTTTTCCTTCTTCCTTCTTCCTTCTTCCTTCTTCCTTCTTCCTAGAAGTCTAACCCCGCTTCGCGAGCTGCTTCTGCGAGGGCTTTAACACGACCGTGATAGAGGTTGCCCCCCCGATCGAATACGACTTTGACTATGCCAGCGCTGGAACAGCGTTTGGCAATCAACTGACCGACTTGCACGCTCGCGGAGCAGTTGCCGCCAGAACTGAGAGTTGACTTCAATTCGGGATCGAGGGTTGACGCGGCGGCCAAAGTGTGCTGGGCGGTATCGTCGATTACTTGAGCGTAGATGTGCTGCTCTGAGCGAAATACCGCTAGTCTGGGACGTTCGGCGGTGCCGAACACCTTGCGCCGAACACGGCGGTGTCTGCGCTGGACTGATTCTTTGCGAGTAAGCTTCATGGTTACTTCTTACCTGTTTTGCCTGTTTTACCAGCTTTGCGCCGGACGACTTCGCCGCTGTAGCGAATGCCTTTGCCCTTGTAGACTTCGGGCGGACGCACCGCGCGGATGCGGGCTGCTGTATTGCCTACGAGTTCTTTGTCAATGCCGGAGACAATGACGTTGGTGTTGCCTTCAACTGCCATTGTGATGCCTTCTGGAGGGGGCATTTCCACGGGTTTGCTGTAACCGACGTTTAAAATCAGGTTCCGTCCTTGAACCTGTGCCCGATAACCTGTGCCGATAATTTCGAGACGCCGCTGAAAACCTTGAGATACACCTTCGACCATGTTGGCGACTAGAGTGCGGCACAAGCCGTGCAGTTGTCTGGCGACGCGAGATTCGTCTCTGCGGGTAACGAGTAAAGTCTCGCCTTCAATTCCCATGAGGATTTCGGCTGGGATAACTCGGGAAAGTTCACCTTTAGGGCCTTTGACGGCTACTTTTTGACCGTCTAGGGTGACGGTGACTTTCGTGGGGATGCTAATCGGACGCTTGCCAATTCGCGACATAGTTTTTTGTCCTTTGTTTTTAGTTATTAGTCCTTGATTATTAGTGCTTAGTTATTAGTCCTTAGTGATTGATTTTTGAGTCTGTTGCCAACGACCAGTGACTAATGACTAATGACTAATGACTACCAAACATAACAAAGCACTTCACCGCCCAAACCTTGGCGTCGAGCTTCTCGATCGGTCATAATGCCGCTGGAGGTAGAAATAATGGCTATGCCAATTCCGCCTAACACTCTGGGCAATTCTTTACGGTTCGAGTAAACGCGCAGTCCTGGTTTGCTGACTCGCTTAAGTGCCGTGATAATGGGCTTGCGAGTTTTACCTTTGTACTTTAGAGAAAGCACTAAATGTCGCTTGACCCCTTCTGCTTCTGCTTCTTCAAATTCGCCGATGAAGCCTTCACTTTTGAGGACTTGGGCGATGCTGCGGGTCATTTTTGTAGCTGGAATTTGCGTTGTTTGGTGGCGCGCCATGCAAGAATTGCGAATGCGCGTCAACATATCTGCTATGGTATCGTTAGCTGCCATCTTTTGCTTCTTACTCTAGTGCTTAGTTGTCCCGGAACGGCATTCCCATTTCTTTAAGCAAGGCGCGTCCTTCTTCGTCGGTGTTTGCTGTGGTGATAATTGAAATGTCCATGCCTCGAATTTGATCGATGCGGTCATATTCTATTTCTGGAAAAATTAGCTGTTCTCTCAGACCCAAGCTGTAGTTGCCGCGCCCGTCGAAGCTTTTGGGGCTGATGCCGCGGAAGTCACGGATTCGGGGGAGTGCGAGGTTGATCAGCCGATCGAGAAAATCGTACATCCGATCGCCGCGCAGCGTCACCATCACGCCGACGGGTACTCCTTTGCGGATTTTGAAGCCTGCGATCGCTTTTTTCGCCCGCGTCACCACTGGTTTTTGCCCGGTGATGATGCCAATTTCGTTGATCGACGAATCGAGTGCCTTAGCGTTTTGAGATGCTTCTCCCAAACCGCGGTTCACTGTGACTTTGACGAGTTTGGGAACCTGATGGATATTAGTATATTTAAACTGATCCATCAGTGTGGGAACGATTTTTCCTTGATAAAGAACCTTGAGTTTGTCCGGCATAGTTTTTGTGTTTCGTTAACTGTCCCTGGGCTTGGTCAGGGAATTATTAGTTGTCAGTTGTCCGTTGTCCGTTGTCCGTTGTCCGTTGTCCGTTGTCCGTTGTCCGTTGTCCGTTGACTGTTGTCAGGAAAGCATTTGTCTAATGACTAATGACTGATGACTAATGACTAATGACTAATGACTGATGACTGATGACTAATGACTAATTATCGATGATTTCTCCGGTTTTTTTGAGCTGTCGCAGTTTCCGGCCATCTTCGCTAAATGTATAGCAAACGCGGCTGGCTATTTTTTCTTTTTCGGAATAGTGCATGACATTTGAGCTGTGAATGGGAGCCTCAAACGTGACTATTTTCCCGGACTCTCCCTCTTGCTGGGGCTTGACGTGCTTGGTTCTGATATTTACACCTTTAACAATTACTTTGCTGACTTTAGGATATGTCTTTAAGATTTCTCCGACTTTTCCTTTCTCTTTGCCAGTAATTATTTGCACGGTGTCGCCTGCTTTGACGTGCATTCTGTAGCGCTGCAGTTCGCTAGTTGGTTTACCCTTTTTTCCGTACATTTTAAAGTACCTCCGGGGCTAAGGAAACGATTTTAGTAAAGTTTTTGTCGCGCAATTCGCGGGCTACGGGGCCGAAGACGCGAGTGCCTTTGGGGTTGCCGTCTACGTTGATAATAACGGCGGCGTTATCGTCAAAACGAATGCTCATGCCGCTGTCGCGACGCAAACCTTTGCGGGTTCTGACAATGACAGCCCGGACGACATCTGATTTTTTGACGGCCATATTGGGGATGGCGTCTTTGACGACGGCAATGATGACATCGCCGACTCCGCCGTAGCGACGGTTGCCGCCTCCCAATACGCGGATGCACATCAGTTTGCGGGCTCCGCTATTGTCGGCGACATTGAGGTATGTCTGGGGTTGAATCATGGTGATTGTTGACTGTTAACTGTTGACTGTTAACTGTTGACTGTTAACTGTTGACTGTTGACGGCTAATTGATTAATCAAGTACCGATCGGGCGATCGCGATATCGCAATTAACTGTTAGCCGTTTTTTGTCCCGAAAATCTCAGCAACCGTCCAACGTTTGGTTTTGCTCAGTGGTCGAGTTTCAGTGATGCGGACACGATCGCCGGATTTGCACTGATTTTCTTCGTCGTGAGCTTTGTACCGCTTGGTGCGGACTACGATTTTGCCGTATTTGGTGTGGGAGGAGCGGTTTTCGATTGCTACCACGACGGTTTTATCCATCTTGTCGCTGACTACTACGCCAACTCGTTCTTTAATTGCCATAGCTACCTATTTTTGTTGTGCAATTGACTTTTTTTTAGCTAATGTGCGAGCCGAGGCTAGGCTGCTGCTCACTCTGGGCTGACTTCTGGGCTGGGAGCAGAATCTGCTGTTTCTTTAGCTGCGGCTGATTTTGCTGCTGCTTCTTTCTCAGCAACGATTTGGCGCTCGCGTTCAACTGTCATCAATTGAGCTAGCCGGTGTTTGGCGTGCTTGAACAGGTGAGGCTTTTCCATGCGGCCGGTAGCTTGCTGGAGCCGCAATTCCATTAGTTGGCGCTTGACTGCTAAAATTTGCTCTGCTATTGCAGCATCGCTTAATTCTCTAGCTTCTTTAATCTTGGTCAAAGACATAATTGTGTGCTTTCTCGTTAGCGAGCGGTATGACAGAAGACAGAATTGTCTCGCTTGGCTGAAGGTCGAAGGAAAGAAAAGTTATGAAAGCCAGATTTTAAAATGCTGTAGCCGTTTAAAATGCTGATTAATACAGACCTAATTCTACCTTCGCTCTTCGCTATGACTGGTCTTCTTCGCGAGTGATGAACTTGGTTTTAATTGGTAATTTGAAAGATGCCAAACGCATTGCTTCGCGGGCAGTTTCTTCACTTACGCCGCCAATTTCAAACATTACCCGGCCCGGTTTGACCACGGCAACCCAAAACTCAGGTGAGCCTTTACCAGAACCCATCCGGGTTTCTGCTGCGCGCTGGGTGACTGGTTTGTCGGGAAAAATACGAATCCAGATTTTGCCACCCCGACGGATATAGCGGGTCATGGCGCGCCGTCCGGCTTCTATTTGGCGGGAAGTAATCCAGGCGGGTTCGACGGCTTGGAGCGCGAAGTCGCCAAAGCTAACTGTGTTGCCGCGGGTGGCAACACCGCTCATTCGCCCGCGCTGTTGTTTGCGGAATTTGGTTCTTTTAGGGCTTAACATGGCGAAAGGGAGTTGGGTAATTGGTAATTGGTAATTGGTAATTGGTGATTGCTAATTGCTAATTGGTTTGGAACAACTGACAATTAACAAGTGACAACTAACAGTTAACAATTAGCTAGCCTTCGTTCGATCGATCTTCAAAGTTCTGGCGACGGCGCTTTTGTTTGGTGCGGGGCACTGCTGCATTTGGTGCAGCCTCTTGTTCCTGTCCGGGAATAATTTCGCCTTTGAAAACCCAAACTTTAATGCCCAGAATACCGTAGATGGTTTGAGCAGTGCAGTAGGAGTAGTCGATGTCTGCCCGCAGCGTGTGCAAGGGGACTCTTCCTTCGCGCGTCCATTCGGTACGGGCAATTTCTGCACCGTTGAGGCGTCCGCTGACTTGAATTTTGATGCCTTGGATGCCGACTTTTTGAGCGCGGGTGATTGCTTGGCGGACGACTCGGCGGAAGGATACGCGCCGTTCTAGTTGCTGAGCGATGTATTCTGCGATCAGTGTGGCATCGGCGTCTACTCGCTGGACTTCGACGACGTTGATGCGGATTTGGCGGTTGCTACCGAGTTGCTGCTGCAAACCGACGCGCAAGGTTTCGATGCCTGCTCCGCCGCGGCCTACGACAACGCCTGGTCTGGCGGTGAACACTTCTAGGTCGATTTGATCGGCTTTCCGCTCAATTTTGACCGAGGAAATCCCAGCATTGCTGAGGGTTTTACGAACGTACTTGCGAATTTTATAGTCTTCTTGCAAGAGTTCTGGATAGTTTTTGGGATCGGCAAACCAGCGAGAGCGGTGCTCTTGGGTAATGCCGAGGCGAAAACCAATTGGATGTATTTTTTGGCCCATAATAGTTGATGAGTTAATTGGTAATTGGTAATTGGTAATTGGTAATTGGTAATTGGTGATTACCCATTTTTTTCAACTTTAAGCTGTTTATTACCTCTTACGTTTTTCCCTGGTTTAGTTTTCTACGAGCGGAGCTACTACTACGGTAATGTGACAGGTTGGCTTGCGGATTTGGTAGGCGCGACCTTGAGCGCGGGGTCTAAAGCGTTTGAGGACTGGGCCTTGGTCTGCGTAAGCTTGAGAAACTACCAGCTTGGATTTATCCAATCCTGCATTGTGTTCGGCGTTGGCTACTGCCGATCGCAAAACTTTGACGATTGGTTCGCAGGCGCGGTAGGGCATGAATTCGAGTAAAATCAGCGCTTCTTGATAGCTTTTGCCACGAATTTGGTCGAGGACTCGGCGCACTTTGAAGGGGGATGTTCTGATGTAACGGGCGATCGCCTTAATTTCGGATGTGGTATCTATAGCCATTTCGATTTCGGTAATTGGTAATTGGTAATTGGGCAAAAGGTAATTGGTAATTGGTAATTTTTTTTCCGACTACCTATTACCTGTCACCTAATTCGGCTATCTTTTCGCCTTTTTATCACCACTTTTCGCGTGACCTCTAAAGGTGCGAGTGGGGGAAAATTCTCCGAGTTTGTGACCTACCATTTGGTCGGTGAGGTAGACGGGTACGTGCTGTCTGCCGTTGTGAACGGCGATCGTGTGACCTACCATTTGGGGCAGGATTGTGGAAGAGCGCGACCAAGTTTTAATTACTTGTTTTTGGCCGGCGGCGTTGAGTTTTTCGATTTTTGTCATCAGAGCATCTGCGACAAAAGGCCCTTTTTTTAGCGATCGAGACATGATTTTTTTAGTAATTCAGGAGTCATTAGTCAGAATTAAGCAGTCATTGGTCATCAGTCCTCAGTCATTAGTTAGCAGTTAATAACTAAGCACTGAAGACTGCTGACTGATGACTAGCTTTGTCTGCCGCCCTTGCCGCGCTTGGAAGCTTTGCGGCGACGCCGGACGATTAAAGCGTCGCTGCGCTTGTTTTTGCGTCGAGTTTTTGCACCCAATGCTGGTTTACCCCAAGGAGTGACAGGCCCCGGACGTCCGATGGGAGCTCTGCCTTCGCCACCGCCGTGCGGGTGGTCTACCGGGTTCATGACGCTACCGCGAACGGTGGGTCTGCGACCTTTCCAGCGGGTGCGGCCTGCTTTACCCAGGCTGATGTTTCTGGCGTCGGTGTTGCCGACTTGACCGATGGTGGCGTAGCAGTCGGCGCGGACTTTGCGCTGTTCGCCGGATGGCAGTTTGAGGGTGACGTAGCTACCTTCTTTTGCCATTAGCTGAGCGCTGGAGCCAGCGGAGCGAACGATTTGTCCGCCTTTTCCGGGTACTAGCTCGACGTTGTGGATGCTGGTACCGAGGGGAATGTTCTTCAGGGGGAGGGCGTTACCGATTTCGATCGGCGCGTCTGGGCCTGAGACAATTACTGTACCGACGTTTAAGTTGAGCGGGTGCAGGATGTACCGTTTTTCGCCGTCTTTGTAGAACAGGAGGGCGATGCGGGCGTTGCGATTGGGGTCATATTCGATCGCCTTGACGGTAGCGGGAATGCTGTGTTTGTCGCGGCGGAAGTCGATGTCTCTATAAAGCCGTTTGTGACCGCCTCCCCGGTGGCGACAGGTGATGACGCCTCGGTTGTTGCGGCCTTGTTTGGTGTGCTTATTGCTGGTTAGAGACTTTTCTGGCTCTGATCTGGTAATTTCAGCAAAGTCCGAGACGGTTTGTTCTCGGGTGCTGGAGGTATAAGGTCGGTAAGAACGGATGCCCATAATCGATCTATCTTAGATTTTGGATTTTGGATTTTGGATTTGACGTTTATCGATTTTAGATTTTAGGTTGAAGATTGGCGATCTTTGGTTAACTTACGAGTTTTCTGGTTCGAGAATTTCCACCAGTTAACCGCAATTTAAAATCTAAAATCTAAAATCTAAAATCCAAAATCGTCTAGACTTCTGGGAATAGGAGTTTGCGGATCGAGTCTCCGTCGGTCAGAGTTACGGTTGCTCGCTTGTAACAAGGTTTAAAGCCGACGAATTTGCCAACTCGACGCTTTTTGCGCGGCGGGTTTTGGGTGTTGACGCCGATGACTTTGACCTTAAATAGTTCTTCGATTGCAGCTTTGATTTGAGGCTTGGTCGCTTTGGGAGCTACGTCGAATGTGAATTGATTTAATTCCATCATTCGGGTAGCTTTCTCGGTGAGAATCGGACGCTGGATCAAATCTGCGTAGTCGCGGGGGTCGATTTTACTCACCGTAAATCTCCTGAATTTTAGCTATGGCTGTAGATGTGACGATAATTTTGTCAGCCGCGAGAACGTCGTAAACATTCAGGGATGTTGCCAAGATGACGTTTACTAATTCGATGTTGCGTCCGGATAAGTAGACGTTTGGTTGCGGTTCTGGCAAGATTAACAGAACTTTTGTATCGGGTTCGATGCCCCAGCGGGCGATCGCACTCAGCAATTCTTTGCTTTTCGGTCTCGGAAATTGCTCTGCAAATTCTTCAACCACAATGATGTCTTCGGTGCGACTTTGGAATGCTGTCCGCAAAGCGAGACGGCGTTCCTTTTTGTTCATTTTGACTTCAAAGTCTCTCGGTTTTGGCCCGAAGATGACACCGCCGCCCCGCCACAGCGGAGAACGGATAGAACCTGCTCTGGCTCGACCCGTGCCTTTTTGACGCCAGGGTTTGCGGCCACCGCCTCGGACTTCCGATCGAGTTTTGGTGCAAGCATTTCCTTGACGAGCGTTATTCAGTTGCCGCGTCAATGCTCTGTGAACGATGTGAGACGCATTTTCTTCTTTGGCTACGCGCAGTTCTAAAGTTGTTTCTCCAACTTCTTCGCCTTGCCAATTTCGCACTACACAGTTAACCATATCTTTTGTCCTTTGTCTGTTGTTAGTTGTCTGTTGATTAGTTGTCTGTTGTCTGTTGTCTGTCGTCTGTTGTCTGTTCTCAGGTCTTAGTTTTCAGCTCTTAGTTTTCAGCTTTTAGTTCTTAGTTATTGCTTGCTACTAACGGCCAACCACTATCTACTGACTGCTGACTACTGACTACTTACTACTGACTAACGTCCTACTCTTTTCTCAGGCACAACATTGACTAAGGCGCCAGCTTTGCCGGGAACTGCTCCCTTAATTAGCAGCAAATTCTGCTCTGTATCCACCCGGACAATTGTTAATTTGCGGACGGTGACTTGAACGTTGCCCATACGTCCCGCCATTCTTTTACCGGGATAAACGCGACCGGGAGTAGTTCCAGGCCCGATCGATCCAGGTTCGCGGTGGTTCTTGGAACCGTGAGACATCGGGCCTCGTTTAAAGTTGTGGCGCTTTTGAAAACCTGCAAAACCTTTACCGATGCTGGTACCGATGACATCTACTATTTGTCCCGGTGTAAAGGTATCTGCTTTTAGTTGTTGACCTAATTCAAATGAACTGGTGTCTTCCAATCGGTATTCCTGCAAGTGGCGCAATGGATTCGCCCCCGACTTGGCAAGGTGTCCTAGTTCTGGCTTGTTGAGAGCCTTTGGTTTGACTTCGTTGTATCCAACTTGAACGGCACCGTAGCCGTCAGTTTGTTTTGTTTTGATTTGAGTTACTGTACAAGGCCCTGCTTGTATGACGGTGACGGGGATGGCTCTCCCTTCGGCGTCAAACACTTGAGTCATGCCTAGTTTAGTGCCAAGAATGCCTACAGACACGGATTTTCTTCCTTTTATTTACGCAAGAGGTTTCGGATTGCGAAATTTACGTCAATCCGCTTGCTCTTGTGCAGAAACATTTATTTCAATGTTCCTGCAATTAACTGTTATCAACCAACAGCCTTCCTCGGTGTTTAAAATTTGAGTTTTAAATTTGGGAGCGAGCTTGTGGAAGTCTTGCAAGGGTTGAGATTCGCGGCTTTTTACCGGCTAGATCTCCGAGTTTTGTCTCGGTCTTGCTTGTTTGTGCCAGGACTTGAGCAGCAAACCACTCAGTATCCTTTACGGCGACAATTCACAATAGTACATGAAGTGTTTGTCGTTTGTCAAGGCCGGTATGAGAATTTTTAGGCTCAACTTTAAGATTTATAATATTTCCAGCTCGCAAGCAGCGATCGACCAAATTTTGATACAGCAGGAAACACAAATTTATGGGACTGATTACGACGGGATCTGATCTGATTCGGGATTTGGAAAAGTCGGGGTCGCTGGCCCTGTACGTTCCTTTAGAAGGAGGATTTGAGGGGCGCTACCTCCGCAGGCTGAGGGCTGCGGGCTACGGTGGGTACACGATTTCGGCGCGGGGTTTGGGTGATTTGGCGATGTATTTAACGGGGGTTCACGGGGTGCGGCCGCCGCATTTGGGCAAGAAAACTACTGGCAATGAAGGAGCTGTGGGTTATACGTACTACGTGCCGCCGATGTTGAAAACTCAATTAGACAATTTGCCGCCGAAAGCAAAAGGACTGGTGCTGTGGATTATTGAAGGGCAGATTTTGTCGAGTCAGGAGATTGAGTATTTGACTGTTTTGCCGACGTTAGAACCGCGAGTTAAAATAGCAGTGGAGATGGGGGGCGATCGAGCTTTTAGCTGGAAGCCACTTAAAGACGCTTTAGTTGCCGCTTAAATTCCGCTATTTGCGATCGCAAATCAACTAAAAAACGCAGCGAGCAACTAAAGCTCAACAGCTTCTGCTCGCTGGTTTTGATATTTTTGGGAACTACTTAATTAACAGGAAAAATCTTATGCTTCAGAACCGCGATTATACCATCATTATTGACAAAAGCGGCAGTATGTACACAAAAGACCAGATGGGCGGTAAAACTCGGTGGGCGCTCATCCAAGAATCGACGATCGCATTGGCGAATAAATGCGAAGAACTCGATCCTGATGGCATAACAGTTTATGTGTTTTCCGGTCGCTTCAAGCGCTACGACAACGTAACAGCAGCTAAAGTCGTGCAAATTTTCCAAGAAAACGAACCTTCGGGAACTACGAATTTAGCTGCTGTTCTGCAAGACGCCCTGAACAGTTATTTTCAGCGCAAAGCATCCGGTAAGACCAAGCAAAATGGGGAAACCTTATTAGTGGTGACGGACGGGGAACCGGACGATCGCAAAGAAGTGATGAAAACCATTATAGAGGCTTCGCGGAAGCTCGATCGAGATGAAGAGTTGGCGATTTCTTTCATTCAAGTAGGGAATGCGCCGGAAGCTACTAAGTTTCTCAAGATATTGGATGACGAACTGCAAAGCGCCGGGGCTAAATTCGATATCGTTGATACTGTCACGATGGATGATATTGAAGGAATGACCCTGACAGAGGTATTGCTGAATGCAATAACTGATTGAGGAGGCGGGCGAAGTTTCCGTGATTATATTTGGGCCAGTTAGCCCAGCAGCATTTTTTAGGGGGTTTAAGTTATGGAATCTATCGAGCGCCTGTTAGGTGAACTTAAGGCAGAGTATCAAGCATCTAAAAAAAATGCTGAGTTGAAAACTCAGCCGTCGGTGCAAGCACAAGTGCCTTTGCCACAAGCAACAGTGCCGTCTAATCAAACATTTAAAACATCAGATATAAATTTGTATGCTGGTTCTTTGGATAAGGATTTAGCTCAAATTAAGGCTGAGTACGAAGCACAAAATAAAGCTCAGGAAGCGGCTTCACAGCAACCGCTTAAGGCTGAGCACGAAGCACAAAATCAAGCTCAGGAAGTAGCTTCACTGGAACAGCAGCCAGCAGAAAAAGTCGCGGGGCAGCAGTTGGACGTACAAACGCACAGACAGAAAGTTAGGCAAGCTCAGGTTTGGCTGAAAAAGTTGGATAAAAATTCCGATGAGGGATATTGGTTCGATCAGTTTGCTTTTAAGTATTCTTCGAGGATAGATGCGGCGATCGACTATTTGCAAGCTGTGAATGAGTTTGATTGATTGAACTACACGGTATTCACAATTTGTCAGGAAGTTTTTTGGTTAATCCCCATCTCTATTTGTTGTAAAGACACGGCAGTGCTGTGTCTTTACAAAGCGTAAAATAAATATCATTTGTATCACGCGGGATTTAGGATACGGCACTGCCGTATCCCTACAAATGGCCAGCAAATAAATATCATTTATAGGAACACAGCACAGTTATTTCCTGTGGCTGCCACAACCACGGGGAGGATTGCTCCTATACTAAATTTTTGGACACAGATGTAGGATGCAATAAAAACAAAGCTGCCTTTTTTGCTGTATCTTCAGATAGCTGAATTTGTTTTAACTCAACAATACCTTCACTGATAAAAGTATCTCTCAAAGCAGCTTTTTCTCCGCTGTTAAAACTCGTTTCGTAAAACACTTCTCTAATTCCAGCGGCAATGACTAATTTCAAACAATAGATGCAGGGTTCTAAGGTGACGTAAATACTAGCCCCAGCAGTAGATATACCGTGTTTAGCAGCTTTGGCGATCGCATTTGCTTCCGCGTGAACCGCCCTTGATGGCAAAGTTTTACTGGCGTCGCAACTACTCAAACCAGGATAGCAGAAGCCTTGAGTAGTACAGTGTGCCGAACCTGACGGCGAACCGTTGTAACCCGTTGCTAAAACTTGCCTGTTTTTAGTGATCACCGCGCCTACAGGAAAAGCCAGACAAGTCGATCGAGTAGCAGCCAATTTTGCTAACATTAAGAAGTATTCGTCCCAAGTCGGTCTTTCTTCTTCTAGATTCATTTTCTATCCTGAATGTATTGGTTGCTGGTTTTCAGACACTCGGCCGCCTTTTGCAATTCTATTCCCAAATAACCAATATGCTCGCCTTTGATAGCCGGGGAAGCCGCACAAATTTCTCGCACTAACTTGAGAGGGTTTTTTCCAGAATAACAGGTGACAACTTCGCCACTGCCGGGGGTGGTTTGCGTGACAACTATTTGATTGTCGGCTACTTCAACTAAAAAATTGCCTGCTGCATCGAAAAAGTCTCGATCTTCGCAGATTTTAGCATATTGGGTTTGAATTAGTCGATCGGCATTTTCAAAGGTATCGTCATACAAGTGAGCCGATTGACTCAGCGTTACCAACGGGCCCATCGTCAAATTATAATCGGAACGCCTCGCAATTTCATCTCGAATGTGCTGCTGCAAAGCCCGCAAACCCATTGCATTGGCCGGCCAAGCCGCAAACATATCGTTACTGCGGAGAGTTGCAGTTAGGGATATTTCTTCGTCTACAACTCGCACCCAAATGTGATTTAAACAAGGACTGCCGCTGTGCTGGTGGTCTGAGGAACCGTCAGACCTTCTGTTAATATTTCCGCCGGCATCCCACAAACTAATTACAGCACTTGCCGCGTCAATTTCTTTAATTAGTTTGGCAATCACTTCTTCAATTTGATCGCGGCCAAACCAGGACCGCATCCGCTGTGCGTAGGTATATTTAATGCCTTCGTTATACGGGGCATCTTCCAGCATTTGCGGTTTGTACTGTTCGAGGAAATCGCGGTCGATTGGTAAGTAATTCGGTTCGGGAAAATAGAACTCCGCAGGTTCATCTGTAATCACTGCCATTAAGTCAATTAATTCTTGCCACTGTCCGTCGTAACCAGTCGGCCGCAAGGTGCCGGTGGTCTTAATTCGGTGGATGATTTTTACCCAAGTTTCGGCTATAGTTTTACCTTCGATTCTGTGTCCGTATTTCTGACCGGGGAGTACAGTCGGGACGATTTCGACTAGGGGAAATGTTACGGGTTCTCCCCAAGGTTCAACAGATTCTTTTTCCGAAAAAGACTTGACAAATGTCACTGTGTCGGCTATATTTTGGGCTTCTTTCCATTCTATTGAATGACGCAATAGTTCTAAGGCTTCTGCCGCTATTTCAATATCAATGTAGCCAAATATTGAAGATTTAATTAGCCAGCAATCTCTACCTGTATCGCTTTTTCCCGCTTCAAAGCCGTTGCGAAAAAAGTCGAGCAAGCACGCGGCAGCACCGGAGTTGCTGTCTTCTTTAGTAGCGTTGAGAATTACTAAAAAGCGGACGTGGGGATTGCACAGCAAGTTTCTAATTAAGAAGTTGATGCCGCGAGTAGGAGAGTAGAGTTGTCCGATGACAGCAAATTCGTTGGGTTGTAATTTTTTGCCGATCGCACTTTTTACTGTCCAGCCGCTGACAATGGCTGTTTGCCCCGTTCCACAAATTAATTGATTTGGTTTGTATAGGGGTTTGTACTCAAATTTATTGACGAGATTTGTGGCTGTCATGGTTTACCGTTTTTTGCACCGCGTACTACTATATCAATAGTTTGGAGGGTTTGAAGAGGGGATTAATCAGGTTTCTGCTGCCACTGCAACGATTTGTTATACTGCGTCAACGCAGATCCTTGCCTGAATGTCTTTTACAGCGATCGCCCTCACCGGAATTGAAATCACAAACTCTGTACCTTCACCTAAAGTTGAGTTAACTTCTAGAGTTCCAGAGTGTTTCTCGACTACGATTTGATGAGCGATCGCCAATCCCAGCCCTGTTCCTTGCCCCACGCCTTTGGTGGTAAACAGATGCTCAAAGATTTTTGGCTTCACCGCATCCGTAATGCCAATCCCATTATCCTGAATTCGGATCACTGCCTGAGATTCCGACAATTGGGTTTTGACAGTAATCTGGTTGGGGTTGGCTTTGATCTGAGCAAAACTGCGTCCTTTATTTGATTCCTCAAGGGCATCGATCGCATTTGCCAGCACATTCATAAATACCTGATTCAACTGTCCGGCAAAGCATTCTACCGGTGGCAGATCGCCATAGTCTGTGATCACTTCAATTTCCGGGCGACATTCGTTGGCTTTGAGGCGATGCTTGAGAATCAAGATTGTGCTGTCAAGCCCGTCGTGGATATTGTAATGAATGGGGCGATCGCAATCCGAACGCGAGAAGGTTCTTAAACTGGTGCTGATTGTGTGAATGCGATCGACTCCTTCTTGCATCGAATCGATCAACTTGGGTAAATCCTCTTGTAAGTATTCCAAGTCTATTTCCTCCAGGAATGCCTGTAGCGTGGCACTTGGATAAGGGAGTTCTTTTTGGTAGAGATCGATAACTTGAAAGAGGTCTTTTATACAATCCTGAGCGGGTTTCAGATTGCCAGCAATAAAACCAAGCGGGTTATTAATTTCGTGCGCGACACCCGCCACTAAATTGCCCAAAGCAGACATTTTTTCGGTGTGGACTAACTGAATTTGAGACTGTTGCAGTTGTGTGAGTGCTGCTTCTAAATCAGCGGTTTTCTCAGCTACACGCTGTTCGAGATTTTTAGTTAACTGCCGTAGCTGCAAATGAGTTTTTACCCGTGCTAGCACCTCCTGTTCTTGAAAGGGTTTGGTGATGTAGTCCACAGCACCCAGGACAAATCCTTTCACCTTACTATCGGCATCGGAGAGAGCGGTCATAAAAATGATGGGAATACTTGCGGTTTTCGGATCTGCCTTCAGACGCTTGCAGGTTTCAAAGCCGTCAATTCCTGGCATTTGAACATCGAGTAAGATCAGATCCGGAGGATAAGCTTGGACTCTCTTAAGAGCGCGATCGCCATTGATTGCGGTTGCTACTTCGTACCCCGCATCACTTAAGGTCTCACAAACCACTTCTAAGTTGGCAGGGGTATCATCCACCACCAGAATTAATTCAGGACTAGACATCGGCTTTCTTCTCTGTGAGGTGTTGTTGTAGCAACTCTTCAATCTCTTCGGCTTTAAATTCCTTGGCTAATTGAAGAATTTGTGAGGCAAAATCAGCGTAGCGAGGGTTAGATTGAGCAATATGCTCTGTGTGCGATCGTAGCCGTTTTAAGTTGCCTTGTTGTGCCAATTCTAGTAAGGTATTTAACTCGACCTGGGAAGGAATAATCATCCCTTCTGGCTTTTCTAATGCAGTCGTTGGAGTGGATGGTTCAGAGTCGTTTGAGCCAGTCATTTCATATTTCCATTCCAATTCCAAATGAGTGGCTAAGAGGTTAAATAATTCACTAACTTCCACTGGCTTTGCCAGGAAATCATTTCCCCCTGCATCTAAACTCATCTGTCGATAGGCTTGTGATACTGATGCAGAAGAGACTACGATCTTCTGGTGTTGCAAATCCTTTGCACTGCGAATTTGTTTGAGGAGTTCAAAGCCGTCCATAACTGGCATCGCCAAGTCTGTAATCACTAAGTCAGGTTGAGACTGTCGTATTTTTTCCAATCCTGCTTGTCCATTTTCTGCCTCACTAAGTTGGAATCCTAGTGGCTCTAACAAGTTGACGAGAACGGCTCGGTTTTCCCAACGATCGTCTACCACCAGAATGCTGCGTCGTTGTCCTTCGTAACCAATAATTTGTTTTCCAGTTGTGAGGGAGTTTTGCTCGGCCCAATCTGTGGCGATCGCCAGTTCCACCTCAAAAAAGAATTCACTGCCGACTCCGGGTTGGCTATTAACTTGGATTTGTCCGTTCATAAGTTGGACAATTCTTTGGCTGATCGCGAGTCCTAAACCCGTGCCCTCGGCTTGGCGCTGGCGATCGCCCACTTGTTCAAAAGCCTGGAAAATTTTATCCAAATGATCGGGCGCAATTCCTACGCCCGTATCTTCAACTTGAAATTTGAAAGAGCGAGTAGACGGATTGGGAGGATTCTCAACTACGGCAACCTTGAGCGTGACAGAACCTTTGTCGGTGAATTTAATCGCATTTCCCACCAAGTTGAGTAACACCTGACGCAGCCGTTTTTCATCGGCAAAAACCCCTTCCGGTAACTGCGGATCGGGATCGTAAACGAAGTCAATGCCTTTTTGGTCGGCACGAATGCGGCAGATTTCAGCGACACCTTGGAGGAATGAGGGAAAGTGAATTGCTTTAGGTGCGAGTTCTAGTTTGCCGGCTTCAATTTTGGACAAGTCCAACACATCGTTAATCAGCGTCAGCAAATGAGAACCACACTGGTGAATGATTTCTACCCCATGACGTTCTTTCGCTGGCAATGCGCTGCTGCGGTTGAGGATTTGAGCATAACCCAAAATACCGTTGAGGGGAGTACGGAGTTCGTGGCTCATGTTGGCGAGAAATTCGCTTTTTGCTTGGTTCGCGCCATCGGCTACAAGTTTTGCTTCTTTCAGTTCTGCGGTGCGTTCCTCAACACGGCTTTCCAGTTCGATGAAAGAGGTTTTGAGTTGCGCTGCCATTTGGTTGAACGCTCGCCCCAGTCCTTCGAGTTCGTGGATGCCTTGCACTTCTACCGTGCGATCGAGTTGTCCGGTGGCGATCGCTTCACTCGCTTGCTGCAATTTCATAATCGGGCTGGCAATCCAGCGAGAGGTGTAGATACCTAAGACTGTGGCTCCAGCTAATGCTCCTAAACAGAGCAAGATGGTGGTGCGAGTGTTAGCACTAATTTGCCCCATAAAGTCAGATTCTGGAACCACTACAACTACCAGCCAATCTAAACCGTACTGATTGCGCCACGATGTCACTTGGACAAACTGACGCTGGTTGTTAATTGTAAAATCAATCTGTTGATAATCTTGAATTTTATTAAACTCACCAAACTGTTGGACAAGGTGCTGCGCGGTAGATTTAATAGTGCGAACGCTACTCTCAGTTGCTTTTAGGCGTTTTGGTAGATTGTCGATCACGACAAAAGGCTGTTCGCTACTAGAACTTGCAACTAACAGCCCATTGCGCTCCAGAATAAATGTTGTTCCTGATGGACTAGCTTTTAGCTGCCGCAAGAAATCGCTAATTTGTGAAAGCCTCTGCTCAACTCCAATTACGCCTACTAATTTTTTATTTTTAGGGTCGTAAATAGGACGGCCAACTGCAATAGATAAAGGATAGGGCTTAACCTCCCACTGATAAATAGAACTCCACATCGGTTTTCCAAATTTGACTGCTTCCGAATACCAGCTCTCTTTTTGAAAATTGTATTCCCCATTGTCTCTGAGAATTCCGATGCGATTTGCTTTGCTATCCGTTTTATAGAGGTAGTTATGATTGTTGCCATGTCGCTTTGGGTTAAGTTCGTCAATGACAATCGTTTCTTGACCATCATCACCAAAGTTGACTCCAGAGGCAGCAAAATTCCCTTCTTTGGAACCGTAGAGTACGTAACCCACATTAAAAGATTGAACCTGTTTCCGAAAGAAGTCTCCCAGCTCTTCGGTGTTTTCTACATTCAGCAAACCCAAATCGATAGAATCTTGATTAAGTTGATTAAGCTTAACAGGAGTGGAGAGATAGCTCTCTAAATGTTGGTCGATCCGAGCGCTGACTTCTTTGGTCAATTTCCCCGCTAAATCGTTCACTGCTTTTTGCCCATTGCGAAGTGAAAGATAGCCGGTTAATCCAACTGCTGCAAAGATTTGTAGTACAAACGGGACAATGAGGAGCGATCGCAGGGAAAGTTTGCGGTTAGGTTTAAATAGATTCAGGGATGAGTTTGTCAGAGACATGGTAGTGGCTTCTAAAGAAAATAGACTTGAGGAAGTGCTAGCTTGATGTTCAATCCACCTGGGTAGAGGTTTCAAGGCGCTTAAATTCCTGGCGAGACACCGACGCTTCGTCACTCCAACGACGAGTCGCATTAGCAAGTTGCGAGTTGCTTTCTCTTTTTCACGGGAGAGCAACAATGGCTGAGTTTGTTGATGTGCCGTTGGTTGGTGGAGTGGGAGGCGGTTATCAGCTTTGATATGTTAGCCGAGTGTTCTTTTTAGTAAATCAGGCGATCGTTCTGGATCGAATTTAAAGGCGATCGCACGCACTCCACCAACAATCTCTCAACCCAATTCCCATCGAAGACTACCGTTTACAGAAAATCCCAAAGAAAGCCCTGGGCTTTTAGTCGTGGGATGAATCTGCTTACCCTTTAGGGTCAGCCCTTTTCAGTTTATGCCGCAGTCCCCTAATTAGATGCTAACTGTATCAATACTTCAAAGTTACCTGTAGGTCGATCTTAAACTCGATTTGATCCTTCCCACATTCTAATTAAACCCAGTCTTAAGCTAAAATTTCTCACCGTGAGTTTCTCTTTTTAGGATTTTAAGAAATTAGTTTAACAAATACCTCAAGCCAACAATTCACTGACCGCTACGCTAAAACCTGCAAGCACACTTTGAGTGTTAACAACTTCATCCGCATTAAACAACCGCCAGCGTTCCCCTGCATTGACAAATATTAATCTAGCTTCAGGAAACAACAACCAAACTTCTAAACATCCCGATTCCAAATATTCTTGAGCTTTGGCAAATAACTCTTCGCCGCTATCTTCGGGGGAAGCAACTTCCGCTATCAAAGGAAAACTTTGGGAAAATGCTGTAAAATTGCCTGATTGTGGCAGCAGTTCAGGAGTAATGTAAGCAACATCGGGACGGCGACCCTGCTTGCTAGTCCGGCAAAGGACTTCTGTAAGAACTTCTCCTCCCTGTCCGCTGGAATTTTTGTAATTTCTCCAGGATGTAGATAATTTAGATTGAGCGAGACCGTGCTTGAATGTCATTCCTGTTTTCTCCACTAAGTTGCCGTCAACCCATTCCATTCTATCAGCAGGTCTGACTAAAAAATTTTCAAGAGATATGACTTTTTTAGGCTCAGATTCTGGCGGACTTTCTGCTATATTTTCTGATTTTTGCGGTAATTCTGGTTCGGAGTTTTGGTCGGCATTTTTTTGTATAATTATAGTAGCTCTCATGCTAGAAACCTCTTGTTAACGATTATAATTGTACAAGCGATCGCTCTCGATCGCATCTTTACGATCTTATTGAACTTGGTAGATTTCGTCTTTTCAACTTAGCCCGACAATTTATATATCATAGCAATTCAGAAAGGTGACTTTCATGATTCTCTCAAACCGTTTTTCTGAAGCCCTCACCTATGCCGCCGAATTGCACGCTACTCAAGTTCGCAAAGGTTCCGGCGTTCCCTACATTGCCCATTTGTTGGGCACTGCTAGTATAGCTTTAGAATATGGGGCAAATGAAGATGAGGCGATCGCAGCTTTGCTTCACGATGCGATCGAAGATCAAGGCGGCGCTACCACCCGCGAAGCCATCCGCCGCCGCTTTGGGGATACTGTCACAGCGATTGTAGACGGCTGTACAGACAGTGACGAGACGCCGAAACCCCCTTGGCGACAGCGAAAACAAGCTTATATCGATCGCATTTCTACAGCTTCTGGCTCAGTCAGATTAGTCTCGGCTGCTGATAAACTTTATAATGCTCGATCGATCCTGAAAGATTCCCGTCAATTAGGAGATACTGTTTGGGAACGCTTCAAAGGTGGCCAAGAGGGTTCTCTCTGGTATTATCGTTCTTTAGTAGAAGCATTCCGCCAAGCTGAGCTAACGCCTATAGTTGAAGAATTGGATCGCACAGTTTTAGAATTGGAGCAGTTTTATGAAAGCTAAATTCTGAAGGTAAAAAGCACTAATTTATCCATTACCAATTACAATTAAAAAATGGCAAATGTTCGCTTAGAAAATATTACCCGACGCTACCAAAACGTCACCGCGATCGAAAACATCAGCTTCAAAATCCCGAACGGGGAATTTTGGGTATTAGTCGGGCCATCCGGCTGCGGGAAATCGACAATTATGCGGACAATTGCAGGTTTAGAAACCGCCACTTCCGGCAATATTTACATCGGAGATAATTTAGTTAACAACATTCCGGCGAGACAGCGGGACGTTGCAATGGTGTTTCAAAATTACGCGCTTTATCCGCACATGACTGTCGCAGAAAACTTGGCATTTGGATTGCGGATGCGGAATGTTGACCCGACTAAAATTCAAGAACGAGTCGAAACAGTAGCCCGATCACTCTCGATCGACCACCTCCTCAAGCGTAAGCCCAAACAGCTATCAGGCGGGCAGCAGCAGCGGGTAGCACTCGGAAGGGCGATCGCCCGCGAACCGAAAGTATTCCTTTTAGATGAACCGCTTTCTAACCTCGATGCTCAATTGCGAGACGACACTAGAGCAGAACTCAAACAACTGCATCAACGGTTGGGAATTACCACCGTTTACGTCACCCACGATCAAGTGGAAGCGATGACTTTAGCGGATAAGATTGTAGTCTTAAATGGGGGAAAAATTCAACAAATTGGAGACCCGCAAAGCATTTATGCGAAACCAGCGAACCGCATGGTTGCCACATTTTTAGGCAATCCCGCCATGAACATTTTACCTGCAATTTATACTAACGAATCCTTTCAAGTAGGAAATCAACATTTAGCCTGTCCGCCCTCGATTCAGAAAAAATTGCAAGCGAGAGAAGGACAAGGATTTGATTTGGGCATCCGTCCAGAAAATATAGAAATCTTTACGCCACAAACAGTAGAAGATGATGATTTGAAAACCGATGTTTGGGCACTAGAAAAAGTCCCCCTCGATCTAGAGGTAAAAGTAGTGGAACCTCTGGGGCGAGAAACTTTAATTCGGGCGAGTTTGCCTTCGGTGAGCGCTGAAACTACTGTACAGGTGCAAGTACCTGCGAGTGTTCGCTTGCGATCGGGCGATCGGCTGACGGTACAGATTGACTTCGATCGACTATTTATATTTGATCCTTCCACCGGTGAAGCGCTGTATCCTTAACGGGCTTGAACAGGACTTACGCACGGGTAATCAGCCACCGGGGTTTTTTAGTCCCAGTGCCTAAGTCCTCTTCAATCTAAAATCTAAAATCTAAAATCTAAAATAGACTGAGCCTTCCAGTGGGAAAGTCTCGATTCGTCGTTACAAAAATTTACACTTGACATTTATTAATTTACCAAGTAATGATACGATTAGTATTGGCACAACGACAAAACGTCCCCCCAAAAGCTGATATTTCCTGAATCGGGGCGATCGCGACCCACAACGCCAGCATCTTCGCGCTAAGAAGCGGCTTTACGCCCTCACTTGCGAGCAACTGGCGAACCAAAAACTCAGAAAAACGTTCTAGCGGCATTTTTAGATGAATCCCGACAACCTGCCTCAAATGCTGCAAACAGGATTTCACCTAACTTTAGGTGCAACTTCCTTTTTAATTGAGACATTGCAAGATCCCCTGAAGCGAGAAGAAAATCTTGACAAACTGAAGTCAGATTTTGGCCAGCTAGCCGATGATCTGCTGGAAAAAGGAGAAATGACTGAGCGAGAAGCCCGGAATTTTGTAGATACTATTTTCTCTCAACCGGGCGATCGGGAGAATGCAGACAGTGAATCTGTCTCGCCCAAGCAATCAGATGCAGCAACAGATGCTCCTCCCGATTCGGTTGTACAGCCTAACGTACAGCTAGAGATTCAAGAATTAACAGCACACATGGCAGCGCTCAGAGCCGAGTTGGAAAATTTGCGCGCCGAAAATTCCTAGTATTAAAGAATCAAGAGTCTTTAACACAGCCGGAGTTTACTTGCCAACTTAATTTAAGAGAACCAAACTTTAGTCATTGTCCCATTTCTCAGAACCGATCAGGTCGGCGATGCGATCGCGCAGCAAGAAGTCGCATTTTTCTAATTCGCACTCTACACAAGCCCATTCCCGGGGGGGAATGAATTGGCACAGCGTGTAGATAGGCTGTTGGCGGCTCAGCACGCCCTCGTGGACGAGGTGACGCGCTTCATCTTGGATCACATCTAAAGAGTATTGGATTTGGGGAATAGTGGACTGAATCATAATGCGCCCTCAATGTTTTACTAAAAAAATTTATGGCCCTGGTAATAATATAGTCCAAACTTACGAATATGGAAGTTAAATTTTGTCCGTATACAGCTATACAATTCACTGCCGTCAATTTAAAAAAATTATAGGAACGATCAGTAAGTGATGGGATCTGTCTTAGGATGTGGAGAAGCAGCACATTTTCCCCACTAGCAGGCGGATCTGCTGGAAAGTTCTATTGAGAACTTAGGAACCCGCGTCCAATTCCCGGTTTCTGGATACTTCACCACAAAGGCAGAATTTGTCGCGAGAAACCGGGTTGATGAATTTAACTCCTAACGCAGCAAGCAACAAAGGAAAGATTCAGAAGTGCGGCAACTCAAGCCTTACCAGTTGCGTCAATGCCGAATAGCACTTCTAGAACGAGAGATTGCGCTGCCGGCATCTGCCCAAAACAAAATACATAAGGAATACTCGGAGGCAAGTGTGGCAAAAATTGCTCTAAAACGTAGGGACTGCCGTAAATTAACACGGCTTGCAGTTCTCCCGTTTTTAATAATTTCTTAAACCAATCTTGAGCTGCTTCGGTCAAACCAGCACTGCCTCGGAAGCAATTGCCGCGAATGAAAATTTGCAGCAGTGTCGGAGAAAAATCCTCTGCACCTGTATTATCAGCGATCGCGCCTGTGCGATCGTCAATCAGTTGCAATTCGTAACCAAACTGTTCGGGAAGGGCGATCGCCGGAGTGTGGTTGCCCAAAAACTCACACCCCAAAACATCATCTACAACAATCAAATTCCGCAAAAGCTGGTTTTCTGCTGGTTTTGCAACCTGCAAAGGTAGATTGCCGCCAAATTTCAAAGAATCTCGCAAAATATCGGCAGCAGTGGCCCTTGCCTGGGGAGTTGCCAGCAAACCTAAGTCGATCGACTCGATGGATTCTAAATTCTTGCTCTCCCCCTTAGCAAGGGGGGGTTGGGGGGGGTCAGAAATCGGCAAACCCACCTTTATTTTCGCTTTCCAAATTCGCTTGACAGATTCCTTGATTTGTGAGACAGGAATTCGCCCTTGAGTGACAGCTTCGCAGACAGCCAGAATCGCGCCTTCCGGGTCAAGCGGCATCAGCAAAACATCAGCACCAGCCTCAGCCGCCAAAACAGCAGCTTCATTAGCGCCGTACTTATTGGCGATCGCACCCATCACCAAAGCATCCGTCACAATCAAACCTTCAAATCCCAACTCTTCTCGCAGCTTCCCGATCAAAATCTTGCGAGAAAGAGTAGCAGGAAACTCGGCATCCCAAGCCGGAATCAGCAAGTGAGCACTCATCACAGCATCGGCCCCAGCAGCCATCGCCTCGACAAAAGGAGGTAACTCAACCTCAGTCAATCTCGCTGGCGAATGCGGCAAAACCGGCAATTCCAAGTGAGAATCAACCGCCGTGTCTCCGTGGCCGGGAAAATGCTTAGCTGTAGTCAAAACCGGGTGCTCACCTGCGCCGCGAATAAAAGCAGCGGCTAATTTCCCGACAATTTCCGGTGTCTCGCCAAAAGCGCGGACGTTAATCACAGGATTGTCGGGATTGTTGTTAACATCAACCACCGGTGCGAGAATCCAATTCAAACCGATCGCCCTAGCTTCGATCGCAGTGACAGCGCCCATTTGTTCAGCATATCGATCGGCTTTACCTGCATCGTGTCGCGCCACTTCAGCAATCGCCATCGGCGGCCCGAACCAAGTCGCCCCTGCGAACCGCTGGCCGACACCTTCCTCAATATCAGCCGCCAGCAGTAGCGGAAACTTAGCCCAAGACTGCAATTGGTGCGATCGAACCGCCAACTCTGCAGCACTTCCCCCCACCAAAATCACCCCACCGACGCCCAAATTTTCCAGATAATAGCGGAGTTTGCTAGCAGTTGGTTCCCATTCGGGATAGCGAATTTGGTGGTCGAACAAGCAGCCAGAAGCGCGCACCACGAACATCTGGGCCACCAGTTCTGGTAAGGAAAGATTGTCAATCATGGGAAATTAGGAATTGTTGACTGTTGACTGTTGACTGTTGAGTGTTGACTGTTGACTAGCTTCAGACACTAATCCTCGTCTGCTTCTAAATCATCATCATCATCATTTTCATTGCCATCGGCCAATTCTTCGTCATCAAACATACCCGGTTTGCGATCGGCAGAAAGCTGATTCAGCAGTATCAACATTTTATCGCCCCGTTCCAAAGAACGGTCTTCGAGAAAAATCACTTCCGGCGTCCGGCGCAGTTGCAATCGTTGGCCCAACTGGTTGCGGACGTAGCTAGTAGCAGATTTCAAACCCTCCATAGTCTCAGCCTTTGCCTCATCAGTACCGTAGATGCTGACAAAAATTTTTGTATGCTGAAGGTCTCCCGAAACAATTACATCGGTAACGCTAACCATACCGGCACCTACCCGGTCGTCCTTGATTCCATTCAGCAACATCAGGCTGACTTCCCGTTTAACCATTGAAGCTACACGCTCAATGCGACGACTTGTAGCCATAGCAACTATCCCCTACTTTTACATCAGCCATTTTCATCCCGATTGACAATTGTAGCGCGATCGGTATCGGGTGTTATGTGCGATCGGGGGAAAAAATGAGAATCAGCACGACACGGATGAACACGAATACACGGAGGATAGTCAAGTTAGCCAATTGTGCAAACAGTCAGATGACTCAAGTCATCCGTGTTATGCTCTACTTTTTCCCGGCGAGGGGACTGAAACAAAGTAAACCAAGTTTAACTAAACTATACATTTTAAAACATCTAATATGAATATTCCTCAGTCAATTGTTCGCATTTTTCTAATTCTCCCCAACGGTCAGATTGTGGCACAACTGCGAGATAATATTGTAGGTATTGCAAGTCAAGGGATGCTTTCTACTTTTGGTGGTGGCGTGGACGTTGGAGAAAGTCCAAAGCAGGCAGCGGTGCGAGAACTGGAGGAAGAAACTTGCCTCGAAACCAATTACACAATAGAATTTATCACAACTTTTCTTCACACAAAAACTCAAAATAATCAAAAAGTTATACAGGAAAATCACTTGTTTTTGGCTAGGATTAGGAATTTTGATCAAATAGAAATCAAAGAAGGTGTGGGTTTTGTAGTTTTGAGAAAAGATGTAGATTTTAGGAAAGTCAACGCCGGCGAGGGTACTCAAATGGCTTGGAAATTCTTGCAGGAATATTTAAAATAAAAAGTCATACACAATATTTTTCCCGTGCTGGGAGTGAAACATGGAGCAACCCTGCGTTATTATTAGAGCTAGAAGCCATTATTCACAGAGCAACTGAGCCGCCCTACAACGTTCAAATCCCACCGGAAAACTAGACTCATGCAATCAACAACTCTGGAACAACTATCTGCTGCTGATGCCGAAGCCATCCTAAAATACCTTCCAGAACGAATTCGTGCGGCCCTCATCGCCCGTGCTGCGGAAATTGAATATCCGATCGAAATTGTTGTGGAAATGGCAATTGCTAATTTCCTCGATAGCGAAGCACTTGGTTTTGCCGATTGCAAACCGGGGCGCGGCAACTAAAGACTCTGAACTTGAAGTTAATGTCGGTAATTAATGGGCGATCGTTCAATATAAAATCTGGCAAATACGATCGCCTTTCATTATGCCCGATTCTATCCAACAAGAAGCCCGCCAAATTCTCGACACCCTTGCATTCACCCCCTTCGAGCAATGTCAACCCCTCAGCCGCGACTTTGATACCATTCCTACCAGAGTAGGTTTATACGCATTTCGGCATTCCTCCGAAGGATTGCTTTACATTGGCAAAGCCAAAAACTTGCGAGACAGACTTCGCAACGGACATAAAGCCTTTCTGTGGGGCTGGCTCGTAGGCGTAGCCAGCCGCAGGCATCGCTACAATCCAGACGAAGTAAGGATTGCCTTCGTCACTCTCAACCAATGGCAAAGACCGGGGTTATCATATGAATTAGAAACCCTCATCCTCCAAGCCAGCAACCCTCCCTACAACATTAAAATCCCCAGAGAGTTATGAATCAAACAATCGCCACACAACACCTTTCTCCAGAAGCTATTCATCAGTTGGTCGATTATTTGCCTGACTATATAAAAGCTGCCCTGTTGTCCAAGTCCGCTGAACTTGAATGTTCTCTCGAAGCCGCGATGGCTACGCCCCGGCTTACGCCTACGAAATGGCAATCTCCAGCTTTTTAGACGAAGAATCCTTTAGCTTTGAGGATTGTTTGTTGGCTAAACGCATGAAAGATACTGTCTGAAATTTCATCGCTCTCGATCGCACTCCCAGTTACGATTAGATTATGCCGATCGGCAAAAGGAATAAAACTCATGGAAAAAGAATTTACAATCGGTCAAAAAGTCCGAGTTGTGGCGATGCCGCCTTACGTCAAAACTGCCGAACCGATGCCGATGCTGCGGCCTGCGAATTTAATTGCGATCGGCGCTGAAGGCGTTGTGATCGATCGCCGTCCCGGCAATTATTGGGGAATTCGCTTTGAAAAAGGTGCTTTTCTCTTAGACAGTCAGTACATTGAAGCAGCGGAAACTACTGTAGAAGGTAATGGGTAATGGAAAAGGGGGAATGGGGAAAATTAATCTGATAGAGAAATCCTCGCATCATTTGTGAATTTCTTACGGACTCCCAGGGGGTTCGGGGAGGGTTGGGATGGGGTAAACAAATCACGAGTCCTGCAAGGATTGCTCTATAAAATCCGTTAGTATCGGAATTATTCATCTCTCTCTTCTCTTCCTGGGCGCCCTCTGCGGTCTCTGCGGTTAAATCATTCCGAAATAACAGTAAACGATATGAGAACTTAAAATCTCCCTTTTCCTTCTTGCCTCAACATCCCTCCCTTAAATCCGTTAAATCCCATTGCTTGCTCGTCGTTGCCGAACTTCCTTCTTCAACAAGCCAGCTTCGCCTCAAAAGCCAAAGAATTAACAGGAAACTCCCCCAAAACTTCCTCTAAAATCGGAGATGTGAAGTTACAAGGTTGAGGCTTGCCCAAATGATAACCTTGAGCGTAATCTACCCCAAGTTCATTGAGTTTATCCATAATTGTTTGATTCTCAACATACTCCGCAATAGTTTTAATTCCCATGACGTGAGCGATTTTGGTAATAGCTTCCACCATTGCAATATCAATAGGATTATTGACAATATTCTTAATAAAATTGCCGTCAATTTTGAGATAATCAACCGGCAAGCTTTTCAGGTAAGCAAAGGAAGACATACCGCTGCCGAAGTCGTCCAAGGCAAACTGGCAGCCTAGTTCCTTGAGTTGCCAAATCAAGCTTGCTGCCTTGCTGAGATTACCGATCGCCACGGTTTCGGTAATTTCAAAACAAATTATTTGTGGCGGTATTTGATGGATGGAAAACTGTTCCTGAATAAACTCGATAAACTTTTCTTCGTTGAGGCTGTCCCCAGAAAGGTTGATTGAATAAAGGTTGGGATATTTGCTAAATGAGGATTGCAGATCCGACAAAAGAGAGCAAGCAGGGAAGGTAACTATTTTATCGCTGTCTACCCCGGGGTTTTGAACTAATAAATTTGCCGTGAAAATTTTAGATAAATTGCTAAATAAAGTACGAATCACCCAGCGGTCGATCGCGTGCATTAAGTTGTAGCGTTCTGCAGCCGGAATAAACGCCATCGGCGACACCAACTCACCAGTTTCCAACTGGAGGCGCAGGAGGATTTCGCAGTGGCTTCCGGTGGTTGGAGAATTGAGCAAAGGTACGATCGGCTGAGAGTACAAGCAAAAGCGATTCTCTTCTAAAGCTTGATTAATTTGCACCACCCACTCGGTTTCGCCGTGCTGTTTGATTAATTCTCGATCGCCGGCTTGATAAACCTGTACCCGGTTGCGACCTTTATTTTTAGCAGCGTAGCAGGCCATATCGGCCGCGCTCAAAATCGCAGATGTCGATGCTGTTTTGGGATTGATTGCTACCAAACCGATACTGACGCCGATCGAAAAAGTTTTGTCCTGCCACGCAAAGCGGAATCCCTGAATGCTTCGCAGCAGCGTTTCAGCAACATTCAATCCTCGTTCGACGGGACGATTATACAGGAGTACGGCAAATTCATCGCCGCCGAGACGCGCCAAAATATCGGTTTTGTGTATATTGCTTTTAAATAGCTGGCTGACTTGGCGCAGCAGTTCGTCCCCAGCAGCATGACCGGAGGTGTCGTTAACTATTTTGAAGCGATCGAGATCCAGGTAAAGCATCACGTGTTCTTGCCCGTAACCTTGAGCGCCGTGTAGGGCGTGCTCTAGCTGGTACTCAAATTCCCGGCGGTTGACTAATTGCGTCAGAGGGTCATGAGTTGCCTGCCAGGTGAGTTGCCGCGCTTGAGTTCGCACCTGGGTGACATCTCGGAACACAACGACGGCCCCGACAATTTTGCCGCTGCTGGCGTGGATGGGGGCGACGCAGTGGTCGATCGCAAATTCGCTGTTGTTGTGGGCAATCAGCAAATTGTTGCGCCCTTGGTCAACAATCCGACCTTCGGACAAAGCGATTTCGGCGATATTTTCGATCGGCCGCCTGGTAGTTTCGTCAACTATTCTCAGCACGCTGGCGAGGGGCAAACCTTTAGCTTCCGAGGTAGACCAACCCGTGAGTGTTTCGGCAACTGGATTAAGGGTGGAAATGCAGCCGTCGGCGTCAGTAGCGATTACGGCATCGCCGATCGATTGTAGAGTAACAAACGCGAGTTCTTTTTCTTCAAAAAATGCTTGTTCCATGCGCTTGCGATCGCTAATATCCCGCTGCACTGACACCCAGTGGGTAACGTTCCCGGAGGTGTCGGCAATGGGTACGCTGTTGAGTTCCACCCAATAAGTTGAACCGTCTTTGCGGTAGTTAATCAATTCTAGGCGTAGGGGTTCTTGGCGAGAGAAAGCACGGCGAATTTTATCGACTTGGGTGGGGTCGCTTTCTGGGCCGCGCAAGCAACTGGGGGTTTGTCCGATGATTTCTTGGGGTAGGTAGCCCGTCATTTGGGTAAAAGCTTCGTTGGTATAGATGATGGTGGGGTCGGAGATATCGCTGTCTCCGGCATCCATAATCACGATCGCGTCGTTAGCGTTCACTACAGCAGATTCTAAAAGATGGAGTCTGGCCTCGGCCCTAACGCGGGTAGCAATTTCGCTTTCTAGTCTGGCGTTAGTCAAGCTGAGGGATGCGATCGCTTTTTGCAATTCCCTAGTTCTTTCTGCCACTGAATCGTGCAGAACATCTATCGCCCCGGACATTTCCATCGGGTCAAGTACGCGCAGTATGTTGGTTTGAGTAACTATTCCCACGAGTTCTCCGCGTTCCCCCGTTACTACCAACCTGCGGACTAAACGCTGGTGCATTTCCTGATGAGCTACCCACAGCGAGTCTTCTTGCTTGAGACTAAATAAAGGGGTACTCATCACAGTTTGGGCGATCGTTTGCGACAAATCTATATCTAAAGCTTGAAATTCCACAATATCCCGTTCTGTGACGATACCTACTGGAATCGGGAACGGTAAATCCCTCGATAATTCTGTTGATTCGGTAATTACCACGCAGCTAACGCGGTGCTGGGCCATCAACTCGGCTAAACTCATAACTGACGCGGAGCGAGGTGCTTGAATGACTTGTGCGGTCATTACTTCTTTCACGCGGCGCATTTTTAAGATATTTGCCGGTTTCAGCATGGCTTGGCGAATGCTTTCCGGCGTAATTACTCCTAAGAGTTGACCTTCACTATCCAATATTGGCAAGTGCTTAATTCTTCGTTGCCCCAGCAGAATTAGGGCGCTGAAAATGTCTTGAGTCTCGGATTTTGTCAGAGTTGCTGCAGGCTGCCTCATCACTTCTGCGATGGTGACACCTTTTAAGTTTTTGCCAGAGGCAATCAAATCGACAAGATCCCTTTCTGTGAAGATTCCTTGCAAGTGAGAATGTGGAGCCGAGTGCGAGGATAATTTTAAGAGTGATTTTTCCACGACAAAGACGCAGATACCTGTCGCGTCTCTGCACGCGCTTGAGGTGGGGGGATTTGCGATTTCTGTTAGTGGCTGATAGATATCGGTTGGTGGAATGTCTGCGTTTAGAGAGCAAATTCCGCGCCGTTGGCCCATCAGGGTAATTACTTCTGCTAGTGGGGTATCGGGCGCAACTGTCAAGGGATAGCGGTCTATTACTTGAGCTAAGGTTGGCAGATACTTGGATGAATCGTTTTTGAGCATATTTAATTGAGTTTTGCGATCGCGTAGACTCTGCGACATTCCAAAAAAGTGCTGATTTCCAAGCACTAGGTGGATTTTTACGGCGCTGCTGAGACCTAATTAAAATTTATTGTTAAAAATGCAGCAGAGCTTGGGCTGGGGATCAGACCAGTGACTGCGTTTCCTCTACCTAGAAAGTTAGAAGCTTATCTTTATTTTAAGTTAAATTTTCTATCCCGTGACACATTTATTAAAAATAATGTATTTGTTGTGAACTTTTTGCGATAAAATCATCTGCTAAAACCATCCATAGCATTGCCAATCATCTCCATCTTCAGAAAGACGCATCTGTTGGCTATCCTAGCTAACCTAGAAAAGGTTACTACAAAAAGGCACTGTATTAAGTTCGGCAGTGTTAAGTTTTGCGAAATTAAGTTTTGCGGGCTTTTCGAGACCATGTATGCGTTTTTGAGGGGAATCGATGTCACAGCCAAGCTGTGAATTAGATCGCAACTTCCGAAAACAACCGTGGTAAGATTGTAGATATCAAGACAAGAACTTGAATACAGAGTCTGTGAGGAAAAGGGATTATGAAACGCAATCTATTAGCCGCTACTTTTTTAATTACTCCCCTACTGTTGGCTGGCCCGGCTCGCGCTGAAAATCCCGCTCACGTCAAACAGTTATTGTCAACCGGGCAATGTTTTAAGTGCGACTTGTCAGGAGCCGATTTAACGGGAGCTCATTTAATTGGTGCTGATTTGAGAGAAGCAAATTTACGAGGCGCAAACCTATCTAGTGCCAACCTCGAAGGTGCTGACTTGACGGGTGCTAACTTGACGGGTGCTAACTTAACCGCAGTTTTCCTGACTAATGCCAGTTTAAATGACGCAGACCTCGATCGGGCAAATCTGACTGCAGCCATCATTAACACCGCTGACGTATCCGGCGCATCAATGCAAGACATGACCATCACTAATGCCAAAATCTACAATACCCAAATCGGCGTCGGCGGCAGCTACGACCAGTAAACTCGTTAAAAGAATGGAAAACACCAATTTTGAGCTTATAAACCCGGTTTCTCTCCAGAAACCGGGTTTTTAGTCTTTTTGGAGGCTGCCCCGGAGCCTCACATTTTATGTCGTATTTCAAGCGAACAATCTGACGCACCCTACTACTACCGCTAAAAACCCAAATCAACCGCAATTCGGTGCGCGCAAGCAAACCCAGAAAATGCCACCGCATTTAAACCCTGTCCGGGAAACGTACTGTCACCCACACAATACAAACCAGGCATAGAAGTTCGATTAAACGGCATTCCCAGCAAACCCATTAGCTTCTGTCGCGGAATCGGCCCGTAAGTTCCATCTTCGCGGCCCAAAAAGCGGCGGTGAGAACGCGCTGTCCCTACTTCCATATAATCCAAACCGGCATCTAAACCGGGAAAAATCTTTTCTAATCTTTCAATAATTCTCCCTGCTGCCTCTTCCTTTTTATCCTCGTATTCCTGTTGCGAAAGTCCTTCCCACTCTTCCATCCAACTCGAAGTAAAAGCGTGAACGATGTGATATCCTGCAGGAGCTAAATCCGGGTCTAGAACTGTCGGAATTGACACTAAAACAGTTCCCTCCGGCGCTTCCATTTTGTCCCAATCTTCTAACAAAATGTGGTGGCAGGCGCTACCAGCAGGGATTACGCTTGCTTCCACTCCCAAATGCAAACTCAAGAAACTGGGGGCTTTTTGATAGCGCTGCTGCCATTTCTTCTCGCTAGCGGGCATCTCTTCTGCCGGCAGCAATTTCTCAAAAGTATCCCAGCGCGTGGCGTTAGAAACTATGCGCTTTGCGCGGTAAACTTCGCCGGTTGCTAGCTCGACTCCGACAGCGCGGCCGTTTTCTGTGATAATTTTTTTCGCCTTAGCTTTGTATTGAATTTGCCCGCCGCATTTTTCTAATCCTTCTACTAATTTTTGGGCGATTTGACCGACTCCGCCTTTGGGATAATTTATGCCACCGTAATGTCTGTCAGAAAATACCATTCCGGCATTAATCATCGGCGTCAAGTCCGCAGGTACTACAGACCAGTAGTAGCATTCCATGTCGATAAATTTCAGCAAAGTAGGGTCTTTTATGTAGCGCCGCGCAATGTCGCCAGTATTTTGAGGGAGATATTTTACTAATCCCAAACAGGCTAAAGGATTCTGAAAAAAGACTCGAACCAGATATCCGGGTTCTTCTAGGGATAGCAATTCCATTCCGTTGAGGCAGTTGAAGACGTTCCAGCATTCGCCGTAAAATTTTTGGATTCCTTCGCGTTCGTGAGGGAACCTGTCTGTTAATTCTTGCAAGTATTTGTCATAAGGCTGGGGAACTTCCAGTTCCAAGCCGTCGGGTAAGTGATAGTGAAGCTGTACGGGGTCGGGAATCGTTTCTAAGGTCACGTTAACTGCTTTCAGGGCGCGGGTGAGGAGGTTGGTGGTGCCGCGCTGTCCGAAGCCAAAAATCATGGATGCCCCAACATCGAATCTGTAGCCTTCTCGATCGAAATATCCAGCGCTACCCCCCGGAATTGTATAGCTTTCGAGCACCAAAACTTTGGCTTTTTTAGCGGCTAGCTGGGTGGCTGTCACGAGTCCGCCAATGCCGGAACCGATGACAATCACATCAAACTCTTGCTGTGTAGGGCGGGTGTTGGGAGAAAATAACTGGGATTGGGTAGGAGCTGACATTGGGTTAAAAATCTTAATATTTCTATGATTTTACAGTCGATCGCTCCCGAAGCAAGAAGTTCGGCAACGGATTATGTACGGGATGTAACGGATGTAAAGGATAGAAGGAAGACCGAAGTTCGGCAACGGATAATGCCCGATGCCCGATGCCCGATGCCCGATGCCCGATGCCCAATGCCCCAGCTTCAAAAAAAAATGCGGGAACAGTCTACCATTGCCGACTGCCCCCGTCTGCCGATCCTTTGAGAGGAGAACACTAAAAATCACTATAGCCTTGTTGCTAATTAATGTCAATACTATTGGAAAAAAATTTCAATAAGCTGATGGAGGTCGATCGGCGAATGGGTTCTAACTCACATCTGGCACAATTCTCGCTTCACAGGCTTTGGGGCCTGTTCCACAAAGAGTGAGTTTTCTTGTGGGGAGTAGGGGTTGGGCAGGAGATCCCGCCCGTGAAAGGCTTATTAACTTGAGGGGGCGACAAGGAAGCTAAAAAGGTTGCTGGATAAGCATCATAGCCTTCAGACCCTGCTGATAAAATGGCTGTTTATTGCCAACGGCAGCCATCATTTGCCTGGGGGGGTGACAAAGAGAGCTAAGAGCTAGACCTAATCTGAGTTACAGCCCTCATCCCCCGTTGATAAAAGTGGCGCTTATTCAAGGTTAATTTCATTAACTCTTGAACTGCTCCGGTATATTTGTCTAGGTATGTTTATACATCCCCATTGGGTGCGATCGATGACAATTGATAAAGTCTGACCCACTTGGCAATAGGTGGTTAACCAATAATTTATGAGGGGATACCAAATCTGGCGGAGGGTTAATTGAGGTAAATTCAAGAACCTTTGTAATTTCCGACGCCGGCAAAGGGCGGTAATCGGGTAGGGAAACCAGAGGGCTAATTGCTCCAACTTAACTTGTCTTTCCGATTGCAGCAGATTGAGTAGGATACTTAATACTAAAAACAGAGTACGAGTTAAGTGTTGTTGGAGATGCGTCTGATAAAATAGAGGTAACATAATTTGTGATAAGTTGTCGGTACTTTGAACCGGCCTATCTTTTTTTACCACAAGTGGGTCAACGCCTTACCTTGTCTAGCTTCTAACGGGGTTGTCACCCCCCCAGTGGGGCAAGCTATAGGCAATAAAAAATTATGTTTGGTCGAACTTGAAAAACTAATCAAGTGCTATGAGTGATTTTTTCATTCCTTATTCAGCAAGCCCTAATTACCCCCAAAAAACAATCTCCCCTACTTTTGTTTCAACACCACCAAGGCAATATCATCAAAAACTTTTTGCTCGCCAATATGCCGCCGCACATCTTCAATTACGACTTGCCGAATTTCCTCTACCCCTAGGTGGTGATTTCTGGATATGACTTCGCACAGTCTCTCCAAACCGTAAAGTTTTCGATTAATATCGAAAGCTTCAGTAATCCCATCGGTATAAAGCACCACTACATCTCCCCGGTTCAGCAACACTTGAGTTTGGGCAACAAAATCAGCAATCTCCCCATCCAAACCAATCGGGAAACCCAGAGATATTGTATCTATCCGCTCGACGCTGCTATCAGTACGCACCACTATTATCTCTTCATGTTGACCGCTGATATTGAGGATGCTATCTTGATACTCTAATAATGCCAATGTCATATTTTTTCCAGAATTCATCCGCTGGAGATTGCCGTAAAGGGTTCGATTGAGCACATCCATAAACCTCACCGGGTCTGTTTCATTACTTTCTTGAAGCGTTCGGACAGCGGTTTGTGCCATAATCATTATCACGCCACTTTCTAGCCCGTGTCCCGTAACATCGCCGATGCTGAAATAAACTTTGCCATTCTTAGATAGCACGTCGTAGTAGTCGCCACCCACTTCATCTGCAGGTGCCATAAAAACAGCAATTTCCAAGTCTTCAATTGCCTCCATTTCTGATGATTTTGGCAATACCATTTGTTGCAGTTGTCTCGCTACATCTAATTCAGCACTTAAGCGGATATTCTCTTTTTTCAAGCGTGAGTTGAGCGCAGTAATTTCTTCATAGGCAAGGGCGAGTTGGCGGTTGGAATCAGCTAGTTCAGCCGTGCGCTGTTGCACTTTTTCTTCTAAACTTTGATAGAGGCGAGCATTCTCAATCGAAATAGCAGCTTGAGCAGATAATACTTTTAAAAGTTCCAATCTGTCGGCTGTAAATGCAGCCTCGGTTAAATTATTTTCTAAATAAAGAATGCCACGGCAAATTCCTTGATGTTGAATTGGGAGACACAGTAGCGATTTAGGATGACGCTGGATAATATAAGGCTCCGCAGCCCAATTAGCTTCCTTAGTTGCATCATTAATTACTAGAGTTTCAGCCGTGCGCCAAACATAATTGACGATCGATACCGGAATCTCTTGGCTGGTGTCAACTGAGATAGATTGCAAGTGGCACTCGCTACCAAGCGATTGAGCGGTGATAAATAATTCACCCGATTGTTCTAAAATCAGAGCGCCGCCTGTTGCTCCTGCATTCTCCATCACGACGTTCATTAAAGTTGAGATTAACTTATCGAGATTAATTTCTCCAGATATGACTTGAGAGGCTTCGATGACTGTTGTTAAATCTAGAGCTGATGAAATACCTGTACCAGTGCTAGTTGTAACTTTGAGCGCGGCGATTTCATGAGTCGTCAGAGTGACTGTATCGCCCAATTGCGCGCCGGGATTTCTAGTAAAAATAGGGGCGAGTAATTGAGGATAGCGTTTTTCTAAATCTTCAATTTTTGCTTTGGCTCCCCAGCGAGAGTAAGCGTAATAAGCTGCGACAATGTAGGTTTGAGCAATGGTTTCTTTGCCCCAAGCTAAGTAAAATTTGGCGGCAAGTTCGTTGGCGATTGCTTCTTCATTTACGTACTCGTTTTCTTTGGCGATGGCAATAGCGTGATCGTAATCATCCATTGCTTCCACATTTTCACCCAGAACCCGATGCCGTTCTGCTTCCACCAGATAAGATTTATGCAAGTGATTCATCGGCGCGTGTTCAGCCCAGGCCTTGAGTTTTTGCTGATTGTGTGCTACTTTTTCTAAAATTAGCTCGCGATCGCTTGTGGATGAATCAGTCCAAATCGCTAGCTGTACCAGGGAGTCGTAGAAATGGAATAGGGGTACACAAAGGAGAGCGATCGCACTATCAATATATTCCTCTGCCTTGGCAGTATTTGCGATCGCTTGTGGCCATTCCTCAAATAGATAACAGAGAATCAGCTTGTTTAAATACAAATAGTGCAATCCGTTTCTGTCGTTGCCTTCTAAATGTTGCGATAGTAATTCTACTTCGTCATAAGCTTCACCCACTAAAAGGCAGCCATTTTCCGACTCACCTAATAAGTTAAGCACTGCCTGCCGAAAAATCTCATTATAATTAAACGAGGCAATTTGTTTTATTTGTTTGAGCGCATGACTGTAAGACGCCATTTCCCGTTCCAATTCGGTTAGTTCTGCCCCAGCAAAATATAAATGGTGACAGGCGTAACAAGCACTATAGGCGGCATATTCTAAATCTCCGGTTTCCAGTCCAATTTGGTAACTCTCCAGCAAAGGTTTTAATGTTTTGCGGACTGGTTCTTTCCAATGGGCGACCATGCCGCCAAAAATAAAGAATGCCTTGGGCTTAATTTCCTTGACGTTGAACTGATCCGCCACTGTTAAAGCCAACCTACCAAATTTATAACCAAATTCAATATCTCCCACGACGCCGCACATAATTAATCCGTAGGTCGCATAAGCAAAAGCCGACCAAGCAGCATTGCCATATTCCAGCGATAAATTAACCCGCTGGCACACTGTCAGCGGATACATTTGAGGCGCAGAAATATAGGTAGCAGAAGATAAACTCGAAAGAATTTGCATCGCTGCCAATTTTTCGGGGTCTGTCATCGCTGGCAAGTTAATCAAGTCCTCGATCGCGCGAGAACCCAAATTTTCTCTCGTTTCCACCATTGCTTGCTGAATATCTGACGGTTGGGTATTTTCTGGAAAATCTATCCCCAAAAGCTTCAGCACTTGTAGCCCCGTTCTCACGGCGTCTAAACCTCGGGTTTGCGCCATGTAGGCTTGAATTTTGACTTCATAAACTTTCACTTTATCCAGCAAAGTTTTAGCTTCGTTCAAAACAAGTGCTGACCACGCCTCCATCTGCTCGAAGTTACCCCCCAGATAGGCTGACTCAGTGGCTAATTCATACAGTGCCAGCGTTCTATCGTAATTAGTTTGCCAGCTATCTGCTGTTAGCAGTTTCATGCCTACAGATAAATAACCGAGCGCGGCCGCATAGGCTGTAGAAGCTTTGGCTTTACGTCCCGCAACTAAATTTAACTGCACCAGTTCTTCTTGTTCTGGTTGACTGTCAATTAAATCGACGGCAATATTCAACTGGTTAACAAGATCAAAAATTTTCTCTTCCCGTTCTGTTTCGGGGGTATTTGCCAACAGCAGCCGTCCAATTTTTAAGTGAGTCGATTGTTTTTTGTCTTCTGGAATTAGAAAATAAGCCGCTTGCTGCACTCGGTCGTGGAGAAATTTGTAAGGAACTGTCAGTTCTACATTCTCTTGACTCGTGATCGAGGAATCATCTTGGAAAAATTTGTAAACTTCGCTAATCGGAATAACTAGACCTTCTTGCAAAGCTTTCCACAAATCAGCCGCTGTCTCGGCTTGGGATTTTTCGCGGACAATTGCTAGGGTAGCGAGGTCAAAAGTGTTGCCGATGCAAGCTGCTAATTTCAATACTGTTTGAGTATTTTCCGGCAGCTTTTGCAACTGAGTTGCCATAAACTCGACAACATCATCGCTGACGGCGAGTGTCTTAACTTGTGCAATATCGCACTGCCAATAGTTGCAGCTAAAATCAAACGATATTAATCCATCTTCGTAAAGCGATTTGAGGAATTGATTCGTAAAGAAAGGATTGCCTTTGGTTTTTACCAGTACCAGTTCGGTTAAAGAAATTGCTCGCTCTGGCGGACAACTCAGAGTATCGGCAATCAGGCAGTTTAAGGAAGGTTGGTCTAAAGGTGCTAAGGTAATTTGATTGACCGTCGCATTAGTTTCCTTAATTTCATCTAACGTCAGCATCAGCGGATGTGCGGGAGAAACTTCGTTGTCTCGATAAGCTCCTATTAGCAACAGACAACGGGTATCCCCATCGCTTAAAAGCAATTGCATCAACTTCAAAGAAGCTGAATCGACCCACTGTAAATCATCTAAGAAAATCACTAAAGGATGTTCTTGAGTCGCGAAGACTCGGATAAACTTTGGAAACAGCAAATTGAAGCGATTTTGAGCGGCACTTCCTTCTAGTTCGGGGGCAGGTGGTTGCTTGCCAATCAGCAGTTCTAGTTCGGGGATTACCTCAATAATGACTTGGCCGTTTTCTCCCAAAGCGGCTAAAATTTTTGCTTTCCATTTCTGCACAACAGCCGCAGTTTCAGTCAGCAGTTGTCGCATTAAATTTTGCAGAGCTTGTACCCAGGCCCAAAAGGGAATATTGCGATTAAATTGGTCGAATTTTCCTTTAATAAAATAACCGCGTTGGCGGACAATGGGTTTGTGAACTTCATTGACAACGGCAGTTTTACCAATGCCGGAAAATCCTGCTACTAGCATGATTTCTGAATTGCCAAAACTGATGCGTTCAAATGCTGCTAAAAGCGTTTCTACTTCGGTTTCTCTGCCGTAAAGTTTTTCTGGGATAACGAAGCGTTCGGAAATGTCCCTTTTTCCTAATTCAAAGGGTGCAATCCTACCGCTAGCTGCGTACTGTTCCAAACACTTTTCTAAATCGTATTTAATCCCAAAAGCTGTTTGATAGCGGTGTTCAGCGGTTTTCGCCATCAATTTCATTACGATGTCATTTAAAATTTGGGGGATGGCGGGATTTACTGCAATGGGGGGAATGGCTTGACGGGCAATATGACAGTGAACTAATTCCATCGGGTCTGTCGATTGAAATGGCAACTGACCCGCTAGCATTTCGTAAAAAGTTACGCCCAAAGAGTAAAAGTCAGTACGATAGTCAATCCCCCGATTCATGCGTCCTGTTTGTTCCGGGGAGATATAAGCGAGGGTTCCTTCTAACTGATTGGGGTTTTGAATTTCTTGGCTTTCTCTGGGTAAAAGCGAGGAAATGCTGAAGTCAATCAGTTTGACTTGTTTAGTTTGAGGGTTAATTAAAATATTCTGGGGTTTAATATCTTTATGAATAATTCGGCAGCGATAAAGTCCTTCTAACGTCGTGACAATTTGAAGAGCTATGTCAAAAAAGTTAGCGAGGTTATCGGTAATTTTTCCTGTTTTTTCAAGAACCGGGGAGGTCAGATAGTTAGCGAGGGAAATGCCACCATAATCCTCCATTATCAGAGCAAAACTATTTCGATAGTTTTCCAAGCTTAAATGTTTGACAATTCCCGGAAAGTCGAGATTTTTGGCAATTGTGTATTGATTGCGGAACTGTACCAGTTCGGTGAATGTTGGATATTCCGACTGAAGCAGTTTGATGGCAACTGGTTGACTGTCTAACTCTTTAACCCCTAGGTAAACTTGGGTTCTGTTACCATTGTAAATTTGTTCGGTGATGTAATAGCCAGAAATTTTTAGAGTTGTCATCTTTACTCGACCTTGGTAATTTACAATTTTTAATTCTTGGTCTAGCGATATACATCATACATCGACTTTAGGGCTGTATTAGTATTGTAATTTGGCTAATTTTTAGCATAGATAGAAGAATGAATGTTGGAGGTTATAAAATTACATTAGTCTTATGCTTTATTTAGTAAATAAACCCACAAAATCTAGGTCGCCAATATTAAGTGTTGTTATGATTTATTATCATATATTAATTATTCATAAATTTCCTTGCTCGATCGAGGGGACTAATAACTTGTATGAGTAATATTGTTGGCACGCAGATAAATTAATGGGTGCGATTTAAAAATCAGTACAAGGCTCAAACTGAACGGCTATCTTCGGGGAGTTGTTGATGGATACAATTTTAGAGGTGTTCTTTTTACCACCGATGGCGATGGCGCGTTTAGGTAGCAACGATAAACCACTGGAAAGTTTCACTTGGACAGAAGATCCCAGCGTCTTTGGTGGCGATATGACCATTATAGCCCCGCAAGTCAGCTTAGAAGTCAGAGAAGAGGGCTCTCTGCGTTCTCAATAAGCAGGGGTTTTTTCTCCATTTTTTTTAGGGGTGTGTTGCTTGAACAGCTTTCCCTATCTAGCTTTTACCTTCCTTCTCGCCCCCTCAACTTATTAACAATGGTGCAAGATGTCAGTTGTAACCGATGGCTGGTGCGTGTTGCAATAGTTCGGCAGTCCGGCGGAGGTTTGAGCCTGTGACGGCAATCTTAAAAATAGTGCTCTTCGGTCGATTCTCAATCTCTCGCTTGTATGCGCCCTCAAGGATGTGATAAGTTGCACAGAGCGATCGATCGCCCGTTGGCGAAGCCCTCGAAGAAGATCGACCGCACGGCATAAAATTTCTCCAACCTAGCACTCTCCCCAATTTCCTAATGTCCCTGCAACTGCGCGTTTACGTTCCTCCACATCCGTTAATTAAACACTGGCTGGCTGTTGCCCGCGACGCCGCCACCCCATCGGTACTTTTTCGTTCTGCGATGACAGAATTGGGAAGGTGGCTGGCTTACGAGGCAATTAGAGAGTGGCTGCCGATAGTGGAAACAACGGTGCAGACGCCTTTGGCAGAATGTCCGGCGGCTTTTATCAACCCGGAAGCTCCGTTAGTTGTGGTACCGATTTTGCGGGCGGGTTTGGCACTGCTGGAAGGAATTCAGACGGTTGTGCCGCTGGCGTCGGTTTACCACCTCGGCATGGCAAGAAATGAGGAGACGCTGCAACCGACTTGTTATTTGAACAAATTGCCGGCGCAGTTTATCCCGGCAACGCGGGTGATAATTAGCGAGCCGATGCTGGCGACTGGCGGCACGATTGTGGCGACAATGCAGGAATTGACGAAGCGGGGAATTGACCCAAGCTTGATTCGGATTATCTCTGTGGTGGCTGCTCCTCCGGCTTTGAAGAGGCTGAGTGCAGAGTACCCGAGTTTGATGATTTACACGGCAACGATCGACGAAATAGTCAACGAACAGGGCTTTATTGTACCTGGTTTGGGAGATGCGGGCGATCGAACTTACGGCACATGAACCAGTCAGTCAGTCAATTTTACATTTTAGATTTTAGATTTTAGATTGACTCGACAGATAAATCTGAGGGCTTGTATCCCTTTTTGGGTGCGGTGAGTTGTTCCAGGAATCAGTGGCTGAAATCTCCGGGGAAAAAGATGACCCTGGTTTGGTAAAAGCAGGCACCGAGAGAGTTAGAATCAAAAGTACAAGTCAAAAATAAATAGCGTTTAGCACTCATTGCCCGTGAAACTTGATTCTGTTCCGCCAAGCTTGTCTGCTTCTGACTCAGTAAACCTCAATTATGATTTGCCACAACAGGTACAACTACAAATAAAAGAGGTTACTGAGATTTGTGCTGCTTTAACCCCGGAGCCCGCTGAACTCTCAGTGACTGTAAATCCCGATATTTGTCAGGAACAAAAGAAACTGAAGTCGAAGCACTGGGCAATTTTTGCTTCGACTTTTGCAACTATTTTTTTAGCTGAAATTGGAGACAAAACTCAGCTCGCAGTTTTGCTGATGACGGCTGAATCTCGAAATCCTTGGATCGTTTTTGCGGGTGCGGGTTCGGCTTTGATAGCAACCAGCTTGCTGGGGGTGTTGCTGGGAAGGTGGCTGGCTAGTCGGATTGCTCCGAGAACTTTGGAGAGAGCAGCAGGAGTGATTTTGCTGGCGATTTCGGCGGTTCTGCTGTGGGAAGTGCTGGGTTAATTGTCTGCCTGTCGGTAAGTCCTAGATTTCTACAATAGCTAACTAAGAACTAAAAAAACATGGACTGGCAACTTTTGGGAATCAGTTTTATTACAGTGTTTTTGTCAGAATTGGGAGACAAAAGTCAATTAGCTGCGATCGCCCTGGGCAGCAGTTGTAACTCGCCGCGGGCTGTATTTTTTGGCACGGCGTCGGCGCTGCTGCTGGCGAGTTTAATCGGCGTGGCGATCGGCTTCAGCACCGCAGAGGTGTTGCCGGAACGACTGGTAAAGGGACTCGCGGCGATCGGATTTGCGGTAATGGGCTTGCGCTTGCTGTGGCCAAAAGCAGATTTACCGGAAGCATCCGAGTAGGGCGTGGCGTCGGTCGATTTTAGATTTTAGATTTTAGATTTTAGATTTACTCCACAGATGAAGCTGGGAGTTTGAACAAGAGTCTAAAATGTTGAGTTCTCCACAACAGGATTTGGGGGCTTGTCTCCGTTTTTGGGCGGGTCAGGAAACTTGAAAATATAGTTATATCAAATCTGTTAGCATCGGAGATTATTCATCTGTCTCTTCTCGACCTCTGCGTGAATCAGCGTCATCTGCGGCCCAAGAAATTCTCTTTTTTTAACCGCAGATACAGGCAGATAAACACAGATTAACGCCGCTGAATATCAAATCCGGTGTTTACGATCGCGTTAAAATTTTAAAAATTAGCGGGGGGCGTGAATTCACGCCCCCCGCTGCTGGTTGAGTTTTTTTCTCAACTCAACATCTGAGCCTTCTGTCGATTAAACTTGGTTTTGGTAGCACCAGCCCAGCAGCGTACCGGCGACAGCCAACTTCAGCGCTTCCAATCCAAAATAGCCTTGGTGCAGTAGATTCATCCCGGCGGGCACTTCTGCTGCGGAATCGAACAGATTTAGCTGGATTCCTAGGGCACTCATTTGGGGTGTCAGGCCGTAGGTGTCAATCAGGGCGATCGCCAGAAGTACCAATGATAATAAGATTGCTGTGCGGCTGCGCTTGCCGAAGTCACCGACTAAATTGCTCAAAACCATCAAACCCGTTGCCACCAGGCCCGAACAGATTAACTCAACCCGGTTGAATCCCCAGAACATTAAATTTCCGGCCGTTGCAAATTCGGGAGATGTCGTCATGCCAGATACGTAGAGACTGGGCATAATTACTAGATCCAAAATCAGGCTAACGCTGAGCCAGAAAATTAGGGCCACCATGACAATTGCTTGCCAGCGCGGTTTGATTGATTCCACTCTTGATGTTGTAATAGCTGTCATATAATTAGACCCTCTAAAATTTTCTTCTGCCTTTTCTAGAGCTTAACTAATTTTTTCCTAAAAGCGTGTTAAGTATTTTTAAATTAATGGTAACTTTTGTGTAACTAACTGAGAAGAATTGTTAAGCTTGCGGGTGTTCGTCTTCGATGGCTTTTTTCTGATCGCTTCGCTAACGCCAACGGGCGAGCCAACAGCAACAGTTTAAAATTTATGGCGATCGTCAAAAATCTCTTGATAATTACTCATTGGAGGGAGAGACTCCAGAAATTTCATGTGTTATTATTACAGTTGAATTGAAAAATATTAAAAATGTTAGCAAATGATTGAAATGAACACAATCATGGAATTGAGTCGGGCAATAGCCAATAAATTCAAACCGCAAAAAATAATTTTGTTCGGCTCTTACGCCTATGGAAATCCCACAGAAGATTCGGACGTTGATATGTTGGTAGTTTTATCTTCGGATGGTAATAATCTTCGTAAAACTTGGGAAATATTAAATCAAACTCAGCCAAACTTTGCTGTAGATTTGTTAGTGCGAACTCCTTCGGAAATTGAACAACGTCTAGCTTGGAATGATTTATTTTTGCGGGAAATCATCGAGAAAGGAAAGGTGATTTATGAATCCGCTCACACTTGAATGGGTTGATAAAGCTGAGGGCGATTTTACTACAGCTTTGCGGGAATTGCGAGCGCGAAAATCTCCGAATTATGATGCGGCGTGTTTTCACGCTCAACAGTGTGCCGAGAAATATCTAAAAGCGCGTTTGCAGGAAGCAGTAATTGCTTTCAGCAGAACGCATAATTTGACGGTTTTGTTAGATTTGCTGTTGCCCGTTGAGCCTGGGTGGGATAAGCTTCGCACAAAACTTTTAGCGTTAACTGCTTTCTCCGTTGCCTATCGCTATCCGGGGGCTTCGGCTGATAAAGATACAGCCCGCGAAGCATTAAATTTTTGTCGCGAAGTTCGCGAACAAGTAAGGTTAAGTTTGGGTTTGACTCCATAATACCAAATCCTGCTTTAATACCTGCTTAATTCTTGAGTCCGCGAAGGCGGACTTCGTTTGTGTAGAGGCGGTTTCAACCGCCGACTGTTCATTAGTTTAGACGCGGTTTCAACCGCCGACTATTATAAATAATATATGCCTAAATTTCAATTATCCTCTTGGTTGCCCCGTCTCCCCCCTCAAGTCTGGATTCTTGCCGCCGGCAGATTCCTCTCCCAAAGCGGCACCGGTTTTACTTTATTTTACGCGCCGATATTTTTTGTCGATCGCGTCGGTTTATCTGCTACTGCTGTTGGGATTGGTTTGGGTAGCGGTTCAGTTTCGGGAATATTGGGCAGAATTTTGGGCGGTTCTTTTTGCGATTCAAAATTTTGGGGAAGGCGGCGAACTTTATTGCTGGCGACAATAATAGCGGCGGCGGCTTCTTTTGTACTGGCGGGGACTAATGATTTCGCTGGCTTAATTGCGGGCAATTTACTGATGGGTTTTGGTGTGGGTTTGTATTGGCCTCCAACCGAGACGATGGTGGCGGATTTAACTGAGGGCGAACAGCGACAGGAAGCTTTTGCTTTGACGCGGCTTGCTGATAATTTGGGTTTGCAAGTTGGGATTATTTTGGGCGGTTTGTTGATTGAGGTAACGGGTAATTATCGATCGCTCTTTATTATTGATGGTATCTCGTTTTTAGTGCTGTTTGCAGTAGTTGCGATCGCGATCGCCGAAACCTACAAACCAGTTAATTCAGCGGATAGAGGCAAAAAAAATCGGGAAAATGGCTGGATGGTGGCGCTGAGCGATCGCAGTCTTCTAGTTTATGCTTTAGTAAATACTCTGTTCACATTATATATTTCCCAAATCCAAACCACAATGCCGCTGTACTTTAGCAAGTTTGTCGCGGTGGGGACATCGGGGAAAGGCTTTTCAACAGGTACAATTACCGTTTTGTTTGCTTTTAGCACGTTTTTAACTGTGGCTTTGCAACTGCCGGTTGTTAAAGGTTTGAAGCGGTTTTCCCATCCAAAAGCTTTGATGATTTCTGCGCTGCTATGGGGAATGGGATTTATTGCGATCGGCTTGACGGGAATGGCTGCAACTGGCAATCTATTTTTAGCTGTTTTAGGCTTGAGCTTTTTGTCGGTGGCGACTGTTGCTTATACGCCTTTTGCTTCGGCTTTGGTGGTGGATTTAGCGCCGGAGTCTTTGCGGGGCGTGTATTTGGCGGTTAGTTCTCAGTGTTGGGCGATCGGCTATTTAATCGGGCCGCCGCTGGGCGGTTTGGCTTTGGATGGAGGTAAATGGGCGGCGGATAATTTTTGGTTGGGTTTGGCTTTGAGTGTGGGCGCGGCTATTTTTATTTTGCAAAAGCTCGATCGAATGTTGAAAAATAGCAGTCATTAGTTATTAGTCATTAGTCATTAGTCATTAGTTATTAGTCATTAGTCATTAGTTATTAGTCATTAGTTATTAGTCATTAGGGCTCTCCTGAACTTATGGTTATAAGTTTATCTAATCAGAAAAGCAAGCTAATACGCGATTCCTAAAATTATTAA
>NZ_JAUBTK010000040.1:58269-64854 GCF_036702455.1 Microcoleus sp. D2_18a_D3 | reverse complement strand
GTTAGGGCGACCAGACATTTTTATTGGCTCCTTTACTTCTTACATAAGTCTATCACATCTTTAAAAAAATGGTATTAATCTGTGTTGATCTGCCTGTATCTGCGGTTAAACAAAGAGAATAACCGCAGATGACAATGGATAGACGCCCATTTACGCAGATTAAGAGAAGAGAGATAGGAATAATTCCGATGCTAACAGATTTGATATTACCAGTCAGAACTTTTGCTCTGGCGTTCTCATCTTTAGCTAAAATGAGTAAATCTAAAATCTAAAATCTAAAATCTAAAATCGACTTGACGATCGCACCATTGTATCGAGCAAGTGTTCGATCGCACCCGGTAAATTCTGGCAAAAACCAGTGTGTACGCGCGATGTCTGAACGATCGTGCTGCGGGGCGCTACGAGCCAGTGAAAGCGCTCTCTGTGGGGAAGTTGACCGATCGCGCCAGATTCCTTGCCGCCTGCACAAATGATGGGAATGACTGCTAGGTGATTGCGAATCATTTCCAAATCCAACGTTGAGTCGATCGCCATCAAGCGCTGTTCATCAATTTCGATCCGGGCTTCAAGGAATTTTTTCGTACCGCAGGAAACGATCGCCCCCACGTTGATAAACTCCTCGCGCTCGACTTTGGGAACGACGCGGATAATGGCGTAATCATAAAGAAATCGATCGGGCACTAATCGCTTCCTCCAAAAAAATATGTGGTGATTCTAGCCGATTTAGCAAATACTCGATATAAGCATCCCGATGTTGGTTGCTATCGCTGAAAGGAGAATCTCCCACCAGCCAAGTATCAGGAATTAGTTTAACAATGTTGCGAATGATGTCCGGGGTTAGCGTTTGAGTCATCTTTGAATTTGCCGCTTCCAGCGTACTGGCAAAACGCAGTAGAACGTGGTCTTTGATTGGCGGAAAACGATCGCGGCTGCGCGAGAGATAATCTTTCCAGGTGTGGTGGAAGTAGAGGGCTGCACCGTGATCGATCAGCCAAAGCCGGCGGTGCCATACCAGCATATTTGCATTGCGCGGCGTGCGATCGATGTTGGTCACGAAAGCATCGAACCAGACAATTTCTGAGGCAAGATCCGCCTCAGACTTGCCCGCTATCGGGTCAAAAGTGATGGAGCCCGGGAGATAGTCGAGGGCGAGGTTGAGGCCAGCACTTGCTCGGATCAAATCTTGAATTTCCGGGTCAGGCTCAGTGCGAGCCAGTTCGGGATCGAGTTCAACAAAGACGAGTTCGGGGATTGGGAGTCCGGAGGCGCGAGCAATCTCTCCCGCCACTAGCTCGGCTATCAGAGATTTGGCTCCCTGGCCCGCACCGCGAAATTTGAGCACGTACATACCATCATCATCTGCTTCGACGATCGCCGGCAGCGACCCGCCCTCGCGCAAGGGAGTGACATATCTGGTAGCAGTGACTGTTCGCAAGCTGATACTCATGCTATTTTAGATTTTATATTTGAGATTTTAGATGCAAAATCACTGATTTTATGAGCGTTTGGAATACGGGCTTACAGACAGTTGGATTCTTGATTTTAACTAAGACTGATGTTAAGTAGTTTGTTTACTAAACTGATGACTAAAAGGACACAACATTGTTGTGTCCCTACGGAATTTTGCCAAATCTTGCTTTGAGACAGCCATTAGTCATCAGTCATTAATCAACTAATAACTCATGACTAACCACTAATCAGTTGTACTAACGTGGTCGATTCTCTCTAATTGCCAGAGAATTTGGTTGCCCTCGCGCCGCACCCGCGAAACTACCCAATTCCGCCAAACCCAGTTGTCTCCACGACTGGTGACAGCGCTGGCATTGACATCCATCAAATCAGCCAGTTCAGAACTGGTAATCAAGTAGCCTTTCGTCGCAACCTCGTCGGCGATGTGCAACGTTTCGATCAGATTGCGGAGGTCTTGAACCCTCACCTCGCGGGGCAAGTTCTCCAGGGTATCGGCAGTTGAATCCATCATGGTAGAGTTGGAGATCGGAAGGTCAGAAGTTATGACATAGGATTCTATCGTTTTGTTACCAGTTGTGTCCGTTCCTTCCCAAACAATTGTGTTGTCAAAGTGTAGGGGCGGTGCCCCCGTGCCCGCCCCGGCCTCGTCTCCCGTTGGTTTGCGCTGTTGCAGTTCGGGAGTGAGATTGTGCGAGAAGCTGCGGGCGATTTCATCGCATCTGTCGTTGTAGAAGTCGCCGGAGTGGCCGCGGACGTGTTCCCACTTGATTTGCCGGGAATTCAGCTTGTCTAGCCGGTGCCAAAGGTCTTGGTTGACAACATCTTTTCCGGTTGAGGTTTTCCAGCCTTTATTTTTCCAGCCTTGAATCCATTTGGTGATGCCGTTTTTAACGTATTCGCTGTCGGTGTAAACGGTGACTGGTTCGGTTTGACCGGAATTGGCAAAAAATTCCAGCGCAGCGACTGCCGCCTGCATTTCCATGCGGTTGTTAGTAGTTTGGGGGTCTCCACCTCCGAGTTCGTGACAGTTGCCGTCGGCGAAGCAAACTACTGCACCCCAGCCACCTGGGCCTGGGTTGCCGGAACAAGCGCCGTCTGTGTAGAGGCTTTTGATTTTGGGAGTTGTCATGAGCGAATTAATGTGTAATTTAGAGGTAAGTTGTTTGCAAGTGCGATAATTCAGGCAATGGAGATAGTTTTACTTGCTGCTGTCAGGAACTCAGGACTGAAGTCACTGAGCTTGTAAGAAATTGCAAGCTGTTCTGACCAGACCCCTCTTATGAGGAGACGTTATTTAGGTCACGACACCGGAAAATGCGACGCTAGTTTTGGGCTCTGTCATCTGCAATTAAACAGTTTTAAAGTCACTAAAACAGTGTTGCAGGTCTAACAAGCCTTTATAACCAGGTCGAAGCGCACATTACCCCGCAAGGGAGGCTCATTTGAGCAAAACACTATGCGCTCGCGGGTTGAGAACTTGAGATGGCAATTGTCCCATTGAAAGTACATTACAAAAGTACACCGAGCAATCAATCCCAAGGCGGTAGTAAGGAACCCACGGTATCCCGGAGGTTTCGATGAAAAAAGATTCAAGGCGGTTGAAACCGCCACGTCGTTTCCCACGAGTAGTCTAAATACACGCTCGTTTCCCACTTACCGAATTTTTTTATGAAAAATGCCAACTTAAAGATTAAAAAGGTTGCGCTATTTATTTGTCCGTTTTCTTTGTTAATTTTTAATACTTTCGCGCAAGCACAGCCCATAGTGCCTGCTGCTGACGGTACGGGTACTGTTGTCAGCCCGATCGGCAACCGTTATGATATCAACGGCGGCAGTTTGTCGGGAGACGGCGCGAATCTTTTTCACAGTTTTGGGCAGTTCGGCTTGAATCAAGGTCAAATTGCTAATTTTCTGACTAATCCGGCTATTCAGAATATATTAGCTCGAATTGCTGGCGGGGACGCTTCGCTAATTAACGGTTTAATTACTGTCACGGGCGGCAATTCTAATCTTTTTCTAATTAATCCTGCGGGGATTGTGTTTGGCCCGAACGCGAGTTTGAATGTGCCGGCGGCTTTCACTGCAACTACTGCTACTGGTGTCGGTTTTGGTTCAAATTGGTTTAATGCTGCAGGTACAAATAATTTTAGCGCGTTGGTTGGTACGCCAAATGGTTTTTATTTTAGTGCGGGTGTACCGGGAAGTATTGTTAATGCTGGCAATTTAGCGGTGACTCCGGGGCAAAATTTGGCTTTGCTTGGCGGTACGGTTGTTAGTACCGGGCAGTTGTCGGCTGCGGGCGGGCAAATTACTATTGCTGCTGTTGCGGGAGATCAGGTTCTCCGCATTAGTCAACCGGGACATTTGTTGAGTTTGGAAATAGCAACGGGCGGAAATTTTGGGAATTTTCAACAGACTTTAAATCCTGTTTCTTTGCCGCAGTTGCTGACAGGTACTGGGCAAAATCAGGCGGCGGGTGTTGCGGTTGCGGATGACGGTTCTGTGCGGCTTGTGGGATCGGGTTTGCAGGTGAATTCTGGGGATGTGGCGATTCCTGCTAATGTGTCTGGGCTGCCGCAGTTGAATGCGGGAAGTGCGAATTTATGGGCTGCGGAAAATCTCACGTTAGCGGGCGCTAGGCTGCAAACTACGGGGGATTTGAGTTTGCTGGGTGGGGATGCGGTGCGGGTCAGGGACAGCGCCCAGAATCCTTTTTTGGCGCAGGCTGGGGGGAATTTATACATTCAGGGATCTCGCACTATTGATATTCTCACTCAAAATGCGATCGGCGGTTTATCTCTTCCCCCGCAATTCCAAAGTGGCGGCAATTTGAGTTTGGTTAGCAACGGCGTTATTTCGGGGGATTCTCACTTTGTTTCGGGTGGCAATTTTTCGATTCGCAATTTGTCGGGAATGCCGGGAAATTTGGTCAGTTTATTTGACCCGATTATCAGTTCGGAAGGAGATGTTTTCTTTGGAGATTATACCGGAGTTTCGCTGAAAGTCGAGGCGAGGGGGAGTATTGTTGGCGAGGATATTACAATTACCGGCCCCGATATTGCGTTGGGTAGGGAAAATGTGAGTGGTGATCCAGATATTGCTATTTTAACCAGCAGTCCGGCTTTAATTCTGCGGGCTGGAGTGCAAAATTTGGCAAATTCTCCTAATGTTCCTAATTCTCCTACAGATACTCCGGGTGATAATGAACAACCTAATCCTTTAGGTGACGATGCAATATTTACTCCTGCGTCTATTTTATCGAATAATTTGATTTCTGTTGAAAATATTTCGGCCGGCGGGCCGGTGATTTTGTCAGCGCCGGGAACAATCGCAACTAGAGATATTAATGGCGGTCAAATTAATCTCGAAAGCAGAGAAGGGGCAGTGCTAGTTGGGGGCAGATTAACGTCTAGTTCGATAATTAATATTCAAGCTAATGACAATATTATATTGACAAGTGACATTTCTCGTGCTGATATCAACGGCAGTATTAGTCTGAATACTGTTCGAGGCAATATAGTAACAGGGTCGATCGATACTGGGACTTCCGGGGCGATCGAACTCAGAGCTTTTGGCAATGTGAATTTTGGGACTTTGCAGGGATCTAATGTTGATATTACCAGTAACTCCGGGGCATTGGGGGTTTTGACTGATGCCAATATCATTGTGCCTAATACTACACCTGTCAATATTACAGCAACCGAGAATATTAATTTGACAGCTTTTAGGGACTTAACGGTTGGCAATCTCACCGCTGCGACTGTCAGTGCTAGCAGCAATGGGAGTGTTAATACGGGTGCGATCGCTACTTCGGGAGATGTCAGAATTCTAGCGGGACAGGAAATCAACACAGGGGCAATAACTGTTAATCCTGTGACCACAAATCCAGTTAATCCCCTCATTACTACAGTAAATTTGGATGCACAAACTAATATGAATGTTGCATCGATTAACGCTGGCACTGGCACTATTAATTTGAGAGCATCCAGCGATTTAAATGCAGGAAGTTTGCAAGGTGGAGCCGTTGATCTCAAGAGCGATAGTGGAAATATTGCGCTCGGTAATACTACATCTCTTGGCAATATTAATATAATAGGTTCGGGCAATGTAAATTCTGGGGATTTGTTGGGAGCAAGAGTTAATATAAATAGCAATTCGGGAAGTGTTAATATTGAAACAGCTACAGCAACAGAAAATACTGTCAATTTAACAGGGCTGCTAAATGTAAATTCAGGGGATTTGCGGGGAGTTGGAGTTAATGTAAACAGCAATGCGGGAAGTATTAATATTGGCAATACGGACGCTACAACAGGAAATGTCAATTTGACAAGTTCTGGCAATGTAAATTCAGGAGAGTTGCGGGGAGTTGGAGTTAATGTAACTAGCAATACGGGAAGTATTAATATTGACAATACCGACGCCACAACAGGAAATGTCAATTTAATAGCGCCGCTAGATGTAAATTCACGAGACTTGCAGGGAGTTGCAGTTGATGTCACTAGCAGCAGGGGAACAGTCAGCACTGGTAATATAAGTGCTGTTGAAAGTGTCGGAATTTTAGCCGCAAACGAAATCAAAATAGGGCGAATAAATGTTAATCCTGTTGTTAGTGCCGATCGCACTTCTACAGTAAATCTTAACGCTCAAAATGATATCAGTGTTGCATCGATCGATGCTCCGGGCGGTAATGTTGAGATCGCAACTCCGGGTTTAGTTCGAGTGACGGGTACTTTTGACCAAAACGGCACTCCTCTTAGCGTCTCGACTCTTGGTAGCATTCAACCGGGTACAGTTACGATCCGCCACGGCGGCGGCGATGTCAATCCGCCGATACCTTTTGCGGTGGGAGATGCGACGACTAACGGTACTGCTGGGGCGATCGCCAGTAATCCTGTGGGTACGATTACTCAGGGCCAATCTTTCATCAATTCTTACACTCAAGGCAATAGTGCGATCGTCACTACAAATCAACCAACTAATCCCAACAATCCCAACAATCCGAATAATCCCAACAATCCCAACAATCCGAATAATCCCAACAATCCAAATAATCCCAATAATCCCGACAATCCAAATAATCCCAATAATCCCGACAATCCAAATAATCCCAATAAT